>JAHFTM010000093.1 GCA_023269335.1 Chlamydiia bacterium | reverse complement strand
TCAGCTACTTTTCTTTGTTGCTCTAATTGTTGTTGAACGCTTTCTTGTAGTTGTCCGCTCCTTTTTATATTTTTTCCAGCTTGAGTCTCTTGTTCTGGGAGAGCACTATTTATCCCTTGCTCACATGGGGTGATTCTCGTTGAATCCATTCCTACTGCGGTCATAATTTTCTCCATTAGTTGTTGGAATTGTATTTTAGTAATTTTATTTAAATTATGAAATAACAAACAAGATGATTTGAATAGAGATGTTTTTTTGTTTGTAGATTTCTAGTGTATTTTGTGATTTTGTTCTTTAAGAATTCTTAATAAAAAATATGTGTCTCAGATATTTTTAAAACTATATAATTACGAAGGTATAGAACATATAATTTTAGGTGTAATATGTCTGTTTCTTCTATGGGTATGGCACTTACTTCCAGTATTTCTTCCTCAGAGGCGTCACCAGCCTTTCTTTTATCTTTAAAAGAGACAGAGCGTGTCTTGATGGTTTCTCCTGCAAACTATGTACCACGCACATTTACGCTTATGAGTGAATGTCCAATGGCAGCAGATACTTTCCAAGAGCTAACAAAAAGATATTTTGAGATGACACACAGCCCCTACTATTTTTTTCTTTTAGAAGATGAAGATAAAGCAAGCACTTTATGTGATGCTCAAGAGGCAACCAACTGGCTTTTAAGTAACTTTGTGAGCCCAATTACCAGAAAAGCGTGTGAAAAGGTCTATATAGTCATCATGCGTCATTTGGCAGACACACCTTCTTTTATGATTGCTTGTTGTAATTCTCAGGAGTTGAAAGAGCGGCTACAACTGATTCAACCAGCAAATGATAATGCTTTGGTAGATAAAAAAGCAGCTCAGGCAGCGCGTAAAGCAATCTTTCAAAGCTTGAAACAAACAATCTGCACAGACGATGAGTTTTTGAATATTGCACACCTTATTTTACAACACAATTCTGAGGATCAAGAGATCCAACGCGATGTATTAGATTTCCTTTCGCAAGTAACAAAAGAAAGCGTAGATGACAGAAAGCTAGATGCGCAGTTTGACTATCTTCAAAAAAAAATGCCTCTTTTGATGTATCCATTAAAGAAAGACAAAATCACGAGTCAAGAGCTTGCAGAATGTTTGAAAAAAAGGGCTCAAATTATAACTGAAAAGACAAAAATACTTTTTGCTGATTTTCATCAGGTTCAGCATTTACTTGGAGAATTTTTCTGGCAAGGCACGCCCTTGCTCGAAGCAAATCTTCAACAAGCTAAAAGCTGTTTCGAGAAAATTTTTAAGAGTGCTATTAGCGCGAATTATGAAGATTATGCGGTTTATTATACCTCACTTGCCCAAGTCGAGCGCAAGTTGGGTAACTTTCAAAGTGCACAAGTACATCTTAATTCAGCTCTTAGCCTCAATCCAAATCATCTTTTAGCCCTTTGTGAATTGGTTGATTTATTGATTCAAACCGATGATCTTATCGGTGCCAAAAAGCAAATTCAACTAATTTGTAGGTTTAAAAATCCGTGTGACAGGGTAAAAAAAACGCTTCATGCATTCGAACAAGCTGAAGAGCAAGCGGTTAATTACGCAAAAAAAGCTCTTAACGACGAGCCACAAAGCGATGATGAGTTTTTGCGTCGCTGCATTCAAACCCTTTCTTTGCAGCCAGACGATGAGGAGTGCCTGACAATGCTGTTTAAATTTTTGACGACGGTCAAAAATGAGAATAAAGATGAAGTAGAGAGAGCAAAGTCAAATATCACAAAAGTAGCCCAAGCTTTAGAAAATAATTTAGCACTACAAAGCATGCTGGGCGCTCTTTACTATTCAGGAAATTCTTTCATTGAACAAAATTATCATCAAGCGATTGCCTTTTACAAAAAAGTCACTGCCCAAGACAAAAAAAACGGTTTAGCATTTTTCCACTCAGGCATGATCCAGTACTCATTTGGCGAAGATCAAAACGCGCAAGCCTCATTAGAAGCTGCTTTAGCAATAAACCCAAAAAATGTAACCGCGTTGAGAACCCTCGCTGATATTTGCAGGCTCAATAAAGCGTATAGCACAAGTAACTTCTATCTTAATCAAGCAGAAGAGCTTGATCCTGCTGATGATCCCGTTGCTCTGCGTTGTAAAGCGGAAAACTTACGTTGTCTTGGGGAATTTGTTCAAGCGCGGGTTGTAGCAGAAAAAGCGTTGATGCATGATGATCAAAGTGCGTTTGCACAAGCAACTTATGGAGCTATTCTTGTCGAACTCAATGAGTGGCAGCTTGCTAAAGTGCATTTGCAACTGGCTCTAAAACTTAATCCAGACTATCCGTTTGCTCAAAACAAACTGGACATCATAGATCCACCAAAAAAATCGCGCTGCTCGGGATGCGTCATCTTGTAGTGTAATTTTTTTCATAGTACAGAAAATATTTCACGCTTTGATTTAAAGCTTGCATTTCGTTTATGTTCTCTAATCGTTATTAAAAAGCTGTCATGAGAGGTGTGTTATGGTGTTTTCTGGGACAAAAAATGTTGGCGCAACTGGCATATTTCAATTTCTGAAACAAGGCTTGTATCGCTGTTGCTGTAGGTGGCGTGGAAGAGAAGTGACACAATCAGATGATCCGGTACAGAAGAAAATGGCCGTGGCTGCAGCTCTTGCCATGAGAGGAAAGGTTGAGTCAGCTGAATGTGGCTTGAAGCCTGCGCAGAACGCAGTAGACGTTGGGAGGGTGCACATGGTTGTGGGTGCTTCTCCTATTATTTATCAAGGAGATTACCAAAAACCAGAAATGCGAGAATTCTTAGCTGCATCAGGTGATATAGCGGCCTACGTTGCTGCAAAACCAGAGACATTACATGAAGAGCAGCAATATGTAGTTTCTGAGTTGGAGCTTGAAGCGGCTTTTGGAAACAACTTTATTTATCGAACACTATTTCAAAAAAATTTCAAGGCAGCAGACAAGAAACCTGCAGAGCTCAAGCAGATGCAAAGTCTTGTGAATCAATTGTTAGCAGGTAGTAAAGCTGAAGATAAATTAAAAAAACAGTATAGAGCTGCAATAGGCGCAGAGTTTAGAGAGAATTTAGGTCTGACGTCCAATGAGTTTACTAAGATGGTTGCTGGAAAGGCAGTTCATGAATTTGCTGACGTTTCAGTTGAACTTATCAAGATACATCTACAAGAGCAAGCAGAGTGGGCTGTTCTTTTTAAAAAACAGGAAGTTTTAGCTACGGCTTTAAAGGCTTCGAAAGCGGTTCAGCAAGGTGGAAGTACAGAAAGCCTTGTTAAGCCAATTACGAAAAGGATACAAACGGCAGTTCGTGCTTCAATGACTACAATTTTTGAAAAGTTTAACGAAGCAGCAAAGACATTTGTTACCTCTTGTAAAACGAACAACAAAGGGCAGATGAAGCCAGAAATGCAAGTTCGCGTTGTAGGGGCACTTGATACGTTTGAAAATTCTTTTTCTACTGTTATGAAAAAACACAAAGCTTTTAAGCATGCAAAAGCGCCGCCAACCGGTATGCCAGTGAACTTTGGTCCTGTCTTCGAAGCGAGGCTTTAGTCCAGAGGCTTTAATTTTATAGGCTAAAACGATTTCAGTGAATATCTCGCGTGACTTACCTGTCCGCGAGATAGTCTTCAACATCACTTGCAAGAAGATCTAATTTTATATCACTTGGCATGGGAAAGTGTTGCTTTGTTTCTTCTGGAATAGTTTGTAGTTCTGGGTCAGGAAAAAATGTTATTAAAGGTACCCAAGTGCACTTGCCAAGTGAGGGTAAAGCCAGCTGTTCAAGAAGAGTTGGTTTGTTAAAAACAGCGTCTGATAAAACTTTGTCACGTATACTTTTAGGAGTCACTGTGACAGCTAGCTGAGGCTTGCTTTTCAACTGCATAAATAACTTGTGACTTAAATTCCAAGTAAATGAAATGTAAAGTTTTTGTAGCATTTGGAAGTTAGATAAAATACATTGAAGTGCTTGATCTGACAAAAGTGGACAGTTATGTATGTCTAGTAGCTTCAAAGATCTCAACTGAGTTAAATTTAGCAGATCATCATCTGTCAATTTTTTACAGCCTGTAAGAATTACTTCTTCAAGGGTTAGACATTTTGCAAGCCATTTAACTGCCTTTGAGTCCAGTTGAGGACAATTTTTAAAAGAGACCTTCTTCAATTTTTTCAGTACAGAACTTCCAATCCAAATTGAGCGAATGACCACGGCATTTACAAGCTGTGAGTTACATATGCTCAAACTTTCGAAACTACTTTTGGAGAGTACCACAGTACGAAGATCAAGCTCTGTGATCCCACGGCAGTCATCAAGTTCAACCACGTTTAAAGTCGTCATTTTAGAGATTTGCGCGCAGATTTTGGAATCGAGTTCTAGTGATTTTAGCTTTAAGGTGTGTAGGAAAGGATTTCTTTGCAATAATTGCAGAAGCTCTTGTGGGCTTTTACCGCAGCTTTCGTCAAGTACTAGGTGTGTTATTTTGGGTGCTGTAGATCGTGAAGGTCGCGTAGCAAGAAGAGCAGGGCGAGGTTTTGGAGCTATTATCGGTGTCGTTTGTCCAAGGGAAAGCGCTTGCATCATGACCGTGAGGGTATCGATGGATGTAAATGATGTTGTGGATGCTAAGCTCATAATTACCTCAAACAATTTTTGATTTGAACTCTTAGATACTACTGAAAATTATAAACAGTGTCACGCATATTATTTTTTTATAAAATAATTATTAAGGAAGTGCTGCAAAGCCCTTCATAATAGATTTCAATTTTTTATGCGAAATGATCTCTTCAACAGTAGGCCGAAAACGATACGTCCAGTTACGTTCTAACACAACAGCTGGAATGTTGATGCGTTCATCATCCGGGTTATTCCATGAAAGCTCTGGAAATAAGTTGAGATATTCTTGTAGAAGATTAATATGAAATAAACTGCCTGAACGATGGCTGTCATGCAAAATTTCAAACCGTTTTTCAAAGGAAAATTCGGGCACATATTCCCAGCCTTTAAATTGACAAAAGCTTATCACCTCTTCGCCATCATCTTGCCACCAGCCAGAAAGGGTAGATGAATCATGAGTCGATACCGTGGTCATGCTTTCAGGGATATATTCTTCAACAGGGATATAGGTGCGGTCTGTATTCCAGCGCCTTTCCCAGCGGTAGACTTTGGTACTAGGCACACCAAGCTCACGAAGTTTTAAGCGCACTTGTGGAGGTACATTGCCTAAATCTTCAGCAATCGGCAGCATCGAAGATGAGGAAAGGAGCATGCGCATGATCTTATCGCCTTGTGAAAGCCACTCTTTTTCATCAGCAGGTATATAATAGCCTTCTTTTGCAGTCATACCTTCTGGCATAACCCAGATGCGAAAAAAACCAACCACATGATCTAGGCGATACAAGTGATACAGTTTTTCAGCCACATGTAGACGCTCTTTCCACCAACTGAATCCTGTTTCTTCTTGTTTTTTCCAGGCATATATCGGGAAGCCCCATGATTGCCCCTCTTGGCTATACATATCAGGTGGGGCGCCAGCTGAAAATTCAAGGTTGAAAAGATCTTGATGTGCGTAGACACAGGCACTATCGCGGTTGATTAAGATGGGAATATCACCTTTCAGATAGATATGTTTGCTTTCAGCTTCTTCTTTTACTTTTGCCCACTGTGAAAAGGCCAAATATTGAGTCATTTTGTAAAAGTTAAGCTCGTTTTCATTATTTACTTCAGTGATTTTCCATTTCCACCAGGGCTTTAAAGCATTTTTCTCTTTCAAGTATGAAAATTGAGCGTAGTTGTGGAGCCATTTTTGGTTTGAGACAAATTCTTGATAGGGGAGTAGTGTTTGAATAGCCTCAAAAGTATGTTCAAAGTAGCTTTTTAAAAATTTCAACTTCGCATGATATACCTTTTGATAGTCAAAGCGTTGAGAGGAGCTGCACTGCTGTAGTTGAGAAAGAAGCTCTTCTGCTTGAGGCATACGATCAAGGAAGGGTAGTGCCCATAAGGAGAGATAAAGTGGGTGTAGAGCCATAGCAGAAAGGGCAGAATAGGGGCTTGATTCTGTTCCTGAATCGTTGAGTGGTAAAAGCTGGATAAGATCAAAGCCTACATCTTTGCACCAGTTGATGATTGGTAGTAAATCGAGAAATTCACCCACACCAGAATTTTGTGGGTTACGTAGAGAAAACAGGGGGAGGGCAATACCATGATGATCGTGCCGTCCTATTTTTTGCCATTCTTTATCAGATGCAAGCGTCATTGATACCTGGTAGTACATAAAGTTGTTCTTTTTCGTTTATTGCAAATATTATTTTAAATTGATAGAAAAAACAGAGATTGGTATGAAGTGTGATTAAACAGTATTTTTTTGAGATGCACTCTATGACAGATCTCGATCCAAAGGCATAAGGAATTTTAATGAACCGTCTTTTTGTATTCATCAGTCTTTTTTTTATGAGTATATCACTGTATGCCCAACCTATTATCACAAGCATCAGCCCTGCTACGGGCCCTATTGCTGGCGGAACAAATGTTACCATTACAGGAAGCGGTTTTACAGACACAACAGATGTATACTTTGGCCCAACGTTAGCCTTGAACGCTATTGTTAATTCAGATACATCAATTACGGCGACTACTGATCTAGCTGTTCCAGGAGTAAATCATGTTTCAGTCGTTACAGTAAGTGGTACGTCTACTCCTGTTCGAGAAGATCTTTTCACATTTCAAGGAAACTGGATTTGCTATGTGCCTCAAAGCGGAACCCCATCAAACCTTCTCCCGGTTAACATTCCAGCCAATACGCTTGGCTCTTTAATATCTACTGGTGCTAATAGCACTCCAAAAGGAATTTCATTCACCCCAGATGGTCGATTTGTTCTGGTAACGAATTCAACAGCTGGTAACATTTCAATCATTGATCTTGCTTTCCAAACAGTTACTTTGGTTACTGTCGGTTCTAATCCAGTTAGTGTTGCAGTCACACCAAATGGACAAAAGGCTTATGTAGTTAATGCTAGTAGTAATAACGTTTCAGTGATCGATCTTACCACTACACCTGTAGTCATTACCACAATTTCAACAGATGTTTTACCACAAGATGTCGCTATTACACCAGATGGATTAAAGGCCTACGTAATTAATGCCACTGGTAATTCTATCACAGTTATCGATACGGTCTTAGACACTGTGCTTACTACTATTACAGGAGTAGGTACGAGACCTTCTTCTATTGCTGTAACTCCTG
>JAHFTM010000092.1 GCA_023269335.1 Chlamydiia bacterium | reverse complement strand
CATGTAGTTGATCGGGTGTACTCGTTCTGAACTGCTGCTGAAGTTCGGTTTTAGTTTCGCCAATGGGAATATGTCTCAAAAGCTGTAATACTTTGTGCGTGAGAGCGTTGGGAGAAATAGTCGAAAGTTGGTTTTGAAGTGAAGCTAGAGGCGCTAAAGAGGGAGCCGCTCTGGATACAGAAAGATGAGACATCGTGATCTCGCAATATTATTAATAATATTGCAAACTTATAGAGTATTTACAAATAGAAATGAAGATGCCAAATTGATTTTTATTTTAAAATACACCTATTAAATTATTTATTCAACAGTTAGCTTTATGCCAAGGCTTTGAAGCATTACTTGAAGAGTAGTTTCAGAAAATTGTGCGCAAAGGTAGGCATCTTCTGGTTCAGGAGCTCTGTTTTCTACTGGAAATTCTGGATGCACACCAGATAATACAGCATTGGCATTGCCCTCTCGAGAGTGGATAATCGCTGGCGGTAATGCAGCTTCTGGCAGATTATTTGAGGTTATATAGCGGGCAAGCACAGTGATATGAGGATTGCTTTGTGTGCCTTCAAAAGCAGGGCCATGGTTGTAGTAAAGAGGCCCCACAATTTTTTTGCCGGCATGATAAAGAGCGACATTTCGTGCGTTTTCATAGCCAGCAGATTCTTGAGTAACAGGGCCTGCGGCAGCTCCGCTGAATACAGTTGGAGCATCACTCAGAAAGGGCAAGACAAGATTACCGCTGTCGAATTTATGAATACGGCTTGCAAGATAAGCACCAGCGCAAAAACCTAAATAGGGGACTTGCAGTTGGAAGAGAGCCTTCTTTATATTTTTTAAGCCACGCTTTCCAAGTGCTAGCATGATTGTACTTGTTGATACGCCTCCAGGCATAACGATGAGTCTTGTTTTGTGCATCCAAGCCTCTCTTTGAAAGTACGCAGCATCACCGTACACAATGGCTGTTTTTAAAAGCCTGGATAAAGCAGCTTGTGTGGCTTGGATACAGTGTGGATGGGCTCCATCGCCTCCATAAAGCACAATCTGTTTTTCAGTGAATGGAATTTCGCGTGGGAGTGTGGCTAAACTTTGCGCATCATAGTGCTCTTGTAAGGCGATGGTTTCAGCTTTTTGAAGGGGATTCAGCTGGTTGAGATAAGCGTTTTGTTCTTCTACAGGCGTGAAAAAATCGCACACATAGGAGTGAATAAGAAGGTGAATAGCTGGAGTAAAAGCACCTACTCCAAGAAAACCAAGTGCTTGTAGCATCACCTTGAAGGAAGTCTCTGAAAATTCGCGACGCAAGTCAGCATCTTCAGGCTCCGGTGAGGCCCCTGGTTCCGGAAATTCCGGGTGTACACCGCTCAGCACAGCATTTAAAGTATGGTTTCTTACATGAATGATTGCAGGTGGTAACGAAGTTGGCGATGTGACATAGCGCGCCAAAATTGTAGTGTGAGGCTGTTTTTCTGCATTTTCGAAAGTGGGGCCAAAGTTGTAGTACAGGGGGCCAGTAACTGTTGTACTTCCAACGCTCAGAGCTACATTCCGCACTGTTTTGCACAAAGCTTGACCCTGATCAACAGGTGTTGCCGCAGCTCCACGAAACACAATAGGTGCCTCATTAGAAAAGAGGGCTGGTAGATCTTCCCCATAAAATTTCTGTATGCGGCTAGCAAGAAAAGCGCCTGCAGAAAGACCTAGGTAGGCTGCTTTGTGTTCATACAAAGCTTTCCTTATGTTCGTTAAGCCTTGCGAGCCGAGTGAGTACATTATCTGACTTGTTGATAGGCCACCAGGAATGACGACAAGTTTTGTTTTTTGTATCCAGTCTTCTCTTTGAAAATAGGCCTCATTGCCCAGGACCACGGTGGTCTGTAAAAGGCTTGATAAAGCGATTTTAGTTGCACGAATGCAATCTGGATGGGCACCTTTACCGCTATAAAGAACAATGTCGTTTTGGGCAGCAGAGGGTACTTGGGTAATACTGAGTGCGGCAAATGCATTTCGGGTAGTGTCTAATAAAGCAGCCATTATTTACCCGGCTCACTTTTTACAGGTAATGTTTGCATAGAAGGATGTCCCAAGTAAAGATTATTAAAATAATATATAGTTTAATTTG
This sequence comes from Chlamydiia bacterium, assembly GCA_023269335.1. Taxonomy (GTDB): domain Bacteria; phylum Chlamydiota; class Chlamydiia; order Chlamydiales; family FEN-1388; genus JAHFTM01. The sequence goes on along the minus strand of JAHFTM010000092.1, from coordinate 5,162 downwards.
ATTAAACTTGTCAATTATATAGCACGTAATAAATATGTTCAATTAATTAAAATAATATAAGAGGGACAAGACTATTTTTGATGAGCATTTGAAAGTCAGTCTACTGGATTTAGGCAGCGTAAGGAAATCATTGAGTAAAGACAAGCCTCGCAATACCGGTAAGACTACGAATGCTGATGTACGATACAAGGGCAGCTTCGATGGCAACGCCGCTTACAGCAAAGACGCCTGTTGCAAGTGCGCCTTTGACAACTTGCCTGGCAAGCTGAGCAACTGTGCCATTTGTCTTTTCACCTACCACGTCAAAACAGATATCGCAAACAGTATCAGTAAGGGCAGTGCTCATCGTAGCAAGCGTTGCCTCGCTTTCAAGTACGCCTAAGAAAAAATCTTTCATTGAGCTGGCACTTAGATCTGGAATAAGTCCGACTGTTTCCTGGAGAGAAGTGACAGTTTCTTGCATTGCAGGTACTAGGGCTGTACAGTTACCAGCCACTTTTTCTGAGATACTGCTTGCAAGCTGGATAATATTTTCTTTTCCTACGCTGGCAAGTGATGGGCCGGTAGTGCCACTTAAAATGGCATCGGCTTGTCTTGAGAAAAAAGAAACTCCTATATCCCATGTCGATTGCTTTACAGTGGCTGCAAGATCACTTTTTTGTGTCACTAAGTTTTTCATTTGTTCTACGCATTTTTGCGCTACAGGCAAAACGCGCACAGCTTTATCTTTCGTTATTAAAAGCCGATTTCCAAAAGCAGAAAAAAGAGCTTTTCCATGATTGAATGTTGCTACACAGGCAGCTGAGACTAAATTTGCTGGGGCTCGTGCCAGCACTCTTTGTAGTCTGTTAGATGAAGTGATTGTCATTTTTTTGCCTTTTTATAAGCTGTTAACTTATTTGTTAGTAAGTCGATAAATGAGGCGCTTGAACGAGTGCATGTTGACGGTGATGTCTTTTTCAAGCTCTTCTTCTGTTACAAGATCTGTATATACAGGAAAGTAGCGGCAATTCATCTCTTTTGCCATCTGTTTATAATAACTTCGCTGTTTGTGGCCTGGAAGACCATGGTCAATTTCTACAACTGCAGTGTTTGCTTTTGAGAAAATGAGGTTTGCAAAGCCCGAACCATGTGCACCTACAATAATCTTAGCACGATGAAAAATAGCTGCTTGTTCAAGAGGTGAAAGCTCTTCAAGATAAAGTGTCTGGAAGCCCTCATTTGTGAGAAACTCGGTCACTTTTTTTTCGTTAATAATTCTTCTGACAGAAGCTTTTGAACGTGAGATATAGATTTTTCGAAATTTTCCACCTAATGGCTTCGAAGGAAGAAAGCATTTGTGCAGAAACCTCTTTAGCCACGGTGGAAAGGACTTTCCTTTTGAGGGGATGTGACCGACAGATGGTACGATTAGCTTCTTGGCTTGAGTAACAGAGTCACCTTGTGGTAAAAAAAGCTTCTCTTTAGGAATGTGAAGGAGTTGTAAGGCGAGTTCAAGAGATGAAAATTGCCAAGGAAATTTTACGTTATCAACGTAAATTTTGTCGTAGATAACACCGGACTCTGTCAGAATTTTTAATCGTGGCAACACCTGTAGTAGCCAATGGTACCAGTTTTCCTGTCCGGGTGATGAGATGACTGCAAGCCTTCCATTAAAAAAGCGATGGATTTTCTTCATTAATATTTCGGTTTGGTTGCATCAGGTGTAACTGATCTTTTGTATACGTTTCCGTATTACGCAAAATTTTTCCATGAGCTGTGACAATGGCGCCTTCGTTGACCACGACACCACGATCAAGTGTGAGAACGAATTCTTGCTGATTTTTTTCTTTAAGCAAGAAACGTACATTTTTACATGCCTGAATGGTTGTAAAGCCGTTCGGATGACAAAGAGCCGCTAAAAAAGATGACTGCAGGAAAAGGAAAAGCATGACTATTTTCATAAAATCGCTTCTATAATATTTCTTAAGGATTGTTTTTATTGATCTTATCACGAGTCGAAAAGATAGCAATACTAGGCAATTTTGCACAGTGAATAGTAACACATAGTGAGCCAGGTAAGATAGCTATAAAGAAATTATTTACTTCTATAGGCTGCATGATTTATAAAGAAATTTCTATCACAAAAATGTATGAGGATGGGGAATTATGGTCACGAAATCGTCTTTAAAAATTGCGCTTTTAGGCTCTCTTTTTGTAGGAGTCATTCTCTCTCCATTGCATTTGCTATCAGACACTTCAAATCCATTAGGGCCGGTGAGTCCTGATCAAAATGCTGAAAAACTTTTCCAAAGTATTCCTGCAGAATTGCAAAACTTGGACTATGCCATTTACACTTCCAACAAAAACTATGACACGGAACGTTTTAACTTTAATAAGCGTTTTAACGTGTTTCCTCATGCTATTTTCACACCTACAAATGCTCAAGAAGTGGCATTTGTACTGAAAAGCTTAAAGAAAAATAAGCTGGATTTTGCCATACGTTCCGGTGGCCATTGCTATGAGCCTGCATCTCTTTCAACGGGTTTTATCATTGATTTACGTAACTTCAAAACTATTCAGCCTGACGTCAAAAATGAAGAAGTCTACATTGGTGCAGGTGTCGAAAGTGGTGCTGTGATCGAAGCGTTAGGTAAACTTGATTATGCAATTCCTACAGGAACATGTCCCTCTGTCGGCATTGCTGGTTTAGCGCTTGGCGGCGGCATCGGACCTTTAGTACGTAGCTTTGGCTTGACCTGTGACAGCATTAAAAGCATCTCGTTTATTAATGCCAATGGCGAGCTTATGGAAGTGACAGAAAAAAGCCATCCAGACCTTTTCTGGGCGCTTCGTGGTGCGGGCAACGGCTCCTTTGGCATTGTGCTTGGCTTTACCTTTAAAATGTACGCAGTACCTAAAGCAAGCTATTTGGAGCTTACCTTTGGCGACAGCTGGGATACAAAAGTTTCTGCCAAAGTGCTTAAAACATGGCAAACTTGGGCTGAAACACTGCCTGAAAGCATTAACACACAACTGCAGCTACGTTACGTCAATGGCAAGTCATTCATCAAAGTGGTTGCTTTAAAAGTAGGTCCTGACAAGTGCACTGAATGGGAAAAGGCCTTTAGTGAGCTTAAGCCAGATGTAAAAACATATGGTGAGCGTTATCTTGATACAGCTCTCAGATGGGCTCAGACACCGACACAGCCCTTTCAAAAGGGTAAATCAAAAATTTTGATGAAGCCGATCACTTATGATGTTATCGAAACAGCTGTGAACTACTTTGAAAACCTGGAAGAGACCGAACAGAAATTTGATGTAGCTTATGATTTTGAAGCCTTAGGCGGTGCCGTAGTAAAAGGTGATAGCGCCTTTTACCCTCGTAAGGCGTTTGGCTGGTGGCATATGGAGTTTTATTGGGATGATGAAGTTGAAAGTCCACATAGCTTGTGGTGCATCAACGAATTTTTTACAGATATCAACTTCCATACGTCCAAGTACTCCTACGCCAATAATGTAGACTATGACCTCACCAAAAACTGGCTTGAAGCCTACTATGGGGACAATGTCAATCGCCTTATAGAGATCAAAACGAAGTATGATCCGGAAAATATTTTTCACTGGAGACAAAGCATTCCAACGAAGGGTATGCGTTAGTTGCTTTTTGGAGATTAAGAAAGCGTTTTATTCAGGGCTCTTAGTGGGAAATTCAAAGCTGTTTTTGTTGTTTTCCCACCAGTCAATCCAAGCTTTTTTGTTGACTCCGAAGTTGACTCCAACATATTCAGCAAGAGCGCTGTATATATTATCTCCATAGTTATTTTCTGTGTCTAGTGTGTCATACTGGAGAGTTTCTAAAAGTACTGGGATCGCTTTTTTATCATGCAGTGATATGGCAGTAAATGCGGCAGCTCTTCGCACATAGAAGCTAGGATCATGAAGTAAAGGCGTGATGAGTGGTAAAACATGTGGCAGTGCGCTCCCTTGTAATCCTTTAGCTATCGCATAGCGTACCATGTCTGAATTACTTTCTAAACCAGCAGTTAACAGGCGCAAAGAGCTGTTGCATGCTCGACTGGCCAGAAAATTTGCGGCAATAGCTCGATTTTCTTCAGATGTGTCGTTGAGCATTATTTTGGTAAGTAAGGAATCAATGTTTTGTCTACTTAATTTTCCAATGTAAAAAAGAGCTATTCTTGTCGCATATTCTGAAGCAATTTGTCCTTGAGCTAAAGCGTTGCTTACCGCAGTAAGATGAATGACATTTTTGTTAATGAGTGCCCATAAAATGGCATAGCTTAATTGATCTTCAGGAATAGTTGCTGGGTTAGCAAGCAGAGGAGACAAATCAATCGTAAAAGTTGGCTGAGAAAAGCGTAAGAGGTCAATGCTTTCATATAATTGTCGACGTTGATCGTAGTCAGCTGTCAGCACCTTTTGTACAAGTAACTGAAATTCAGTTTCATTCAGAGCTCGTTTTAAAGGGCGATATGCAGTATTCGTTGACAAGCTCTTTACTGGATCAAAAGGAAAAGGGATGCGTGGAGATTGAGGCAATGTATCAAAAATCTGCCTCGCTATAGTATTCACTTTCACTGCAGTATCAATTCCAATTCCATAAGCAATTCCATTACTTTCGATGCCCCAGCGAAGATCGCTGCCCCTTTTCATCTCATCTGCGTTTTGTGAATACTGATTTCCTTCTGCACTGATTTGCAAAAAGAGTGCTCTTGGCCACTTAAGAGGCGATTCTGGTCTTTGCACGTTTCCACAACTGCCTTTTTGAAAAAGATAACTATTTTTGCCTTGCGTATCAATAAAAACAGCTAATGCTTTTGGCTTTCGTGCTGCCCCGAGACTTTGTTCAGTAGCTTCATAGATGTTATTGCCTCCAGTATTGATACACATTCCCACAGAAAGGTCACCTGCTGCACCGATTGATCCCCAGCCGCCTTTATGGTGATTGTAGCCCCCGTGTTGTAACAGAAGTCCTGCGGATAAGTGTAGTCCCTGTCCTTGGGCATCATAGTCAGCGTTGAACCTATTATTTGGACCATCGATAACGGCAATACCAGCTGATAAAAAATAGGCAGAACCTTGACCAAGCCATGGTGTCATGAATGTATTATTGCCACCACCATTATACAAAAATGAGAGCCCACCATAAAAACTGGGGTTAT
>JAHFTM010000006.1:12312-20890 GCA_023269335.1 Chlamydiia bacterium | reverse complement strand
ATCTGTTTGCGGGTATAAACATCCCGGCTGCTTTTTTCTGTAGAAATCCAAAAATTGGCCATGTACGTGGCTAGTAGCCTTAAGTTTCTTTCTGATAAGCGAAAAGTTTTCAATAAAGTAAGATCTGGTATTATTCGAAAAATAAAATGAGCTATCTCTTGCATTACGTCCATTATTTTTACGCCTGGCAGTACTTGGATACCTCGAGCATACACTTTTACTAAAGGATCCCATCCATTAATTTCCAATTCGTGATGAGCAAGCCGAATTACTTTTAAGTCCTTGCAATTTTTATGGTTAGATAGAAATGTCATAATTTTAGAGACATCAACTTGTCGACAATCAATAAGATTCAACTCTTTTACGTCAGAGAATTTCCGAAGAAAAGTCATCAAAAGAGCTGTTGTCAAAAATGATTTGTCTTGAAAATTCAATCGATGAGGTGCAGACAGTCCCTGATAATTTTCGATTACTTGTTGGAGATCAGTTTCATTTTGTGCTTGTTGAAGAGCTTCATCAATCGGGGGTATGGTATACTCAGCAATGAGCTTGGATATTGTTTTCGTTTTGAATATATTGCAAGTTTTAAAAGTATCTGTATAGCTTTCTATTATATTTTGTGCTCGTTGAACAATAGGAGGGATTGTTGTTTTTTGCGGTATTGTATTTGTTATTGTATCCTGAAGAAAATTTCTATCTACTACGTTCATTTTTATATTCCCATTTCCAGTTAAATGTTCGAAATAATAATAATACAATAGAGAATATGGGTCAAGTAAGAGGAATAAGGGTCAGGCCTGGCATTCGGACATTTGAGATATATATTATTTTAAAAATAAAACCATAATCAGCCTTGCATGGATAATAAATCAAATATTTTCGTATGATTTTCATCAATTTTTTATCGAAATAAATAATAAAAAACATGTACGCTAATTTAAGTTATAAAATTAAAAATGAGTGAACTATGGCAACATCTTCCATGACCTGCAGTGCTATTCCAATAACGCCGTTCAAACAGAGTTTGAATGAGCTCTATTTTGAAAATGCACTCCGCCACAAGGCGGTAACTGAACCCACGCCTCTCATCGTTCTCATTACTGCACAACTGAGGAGTAATAATGAACAGGCAAAAAAACAGCTTACAGCGGCAATAGTACGTATTCTTCCTGAAGTAGATGGACACTTAAAAAATTTGGAGCTTACTTCTTTTGAAAAAAAACCGCTCGTTGAGATTGAACGCCTCGCTATTGCTGTCTACGCAGTTGTCATTTTGAAAAAGGCTCCAACAACTGAGATACAGGTTATCTCGAAAGCTACTTCAGCACTTACGAGAAGGCTTTTTTTTCACGGAGCTAAAAGAATATTTTCTGTACTTCCTGAAGAAGACTGTGCGCGAATAGTGCGTCAGGGAGGCACCAAAACAGCTTTCAGCGCTGTATTGCTTTCTCTTAATGATTCATCTCAACGGTATCTGTCATGCTGTTTAACCATTTCGATACAGTCAGATTTAATCAAACAAATGGCACTCAGAGAAGTAGCATACTTTACAGCTCTTGGCCAACAACGTGGTCTTGTGCACTTAATTATGAGTAGCATATATCAGAATCGTGTGTTTTCGATTTTTGAAGCCTACACGGATAGCCTTAAAAACAGCTCCTCAGAGCCTTTTACCGGACTTCAGCGGCTTAAAATAGGTCTTGATCTCCTGTATGGTCTTCAGTTTTTGCATAAAGCTGGCATAGCCCATGGTGATATAAAATCTGGCAATGCGGTTTGGAGTACTTCTTTTGATGACCAAAACTATGCTGAAGGCGCTTTGATAGATCTTGATCAGGCTTTTAACCCAAAAAAAGGAGAGTCTCCAAATAATGCTTATCGGTCTGGTTATCACCCAAGCATTATAAATACAGCACCAGAACTCTTTGGAATAGAAAATGCAAAACATTTCACACCCGAAGACTATTTTAGAATGGATATTTTTGCGATGGGTGTTTGCCTTGAACGATTCTTTCTTAACACTAACACTAACAATTCTCTACCGTGGAAAAATCTTGTTTACAAAAGCTTTTGTGAGAACTTCAACCAACACAAAAAAACACATACAGACAAAGTACGTCTTAAAAAAGACCAGGAGTTGATGCATACATTAGTCACGCAGTATGTGGAAGAGCAGATGCTTATTTGTGATGAGGAAGAACCTAAATCGCTTCTTACCTGCATGCGTGCTGTAGCCTACAACATGATGTGTCTAAACCCAAACAGGAGAATAACTTTGAGTCAAGCCATAGCAAAATTTAACGCCATAAAGGAGAGGGCCTAAGGGGTCAGGCCTGGCATTTGGACATTTGAAATATAAATTAGTTTAAAAAACATGTCCACCTTGCTACGAGAACACTTTTTCGCGCAGTTGCATTACTTCCACCGCGAATGCCTGTTCTTTCAGACATCTTTCTTCAAGTCTTCGTGCTAATTTACTGAGAGAACTAGGATCACGTTTTAAAAAGGTTGCTAATTTTTCAAGAGAAAGGTTTTCACTCTCTTTCACGAGAAGAGCAAGCGTTGCACGTGCGTGAGAGGCAACGCGCTCTTTACCTTGATCGCATAAAGCTACTTCTTCGAGTTCAAAATGCTTACAGATCGTTATCACAAGCTGATCTAGCTCAATTCCTTGTTTTTTTGGCATCTCTACTTGTTCCAGAACTGCCTTAATAGATGCTTTATCGCCGAGAACGCCTTTCTCACTGCCTCTTTTAAAATCCATTTCAGTTTTAATGCCAATGCCATTTCTGATGAATTGCTCGTAGTTGACAAGTGCTTCTTTGTGGCTTGTTCCAAAGCGGCTCAAAAAACAATCTGGGGTAACCCAACAAATTTCCGAGAGGTCAAGATAATTCCTGTGGCTGCTCCACAAGTACTCTTCTGGTTGTTTTACAAGCCCGGCGCGAACCGGATTGAGGTGGATGTACCTGATGAGCTCTCTTTGATATCTCTCTCCATCAACAACTACTGACTTAAAACGGCCTTGAAAGAGGTGGCCAACTCTATCTTGTCGTTTATTCATATAGCGTGTGTAACGAAAAGCAAGGTTTTGCATGATTTTAGAAATACTGATAGTTCCTACCTGTATTGCAAGATGGATATGGTTAGTCATAAAACAAAAGGAGTGAACACAATGTCCGAATCGCTCGACACCTTCTTGAATGAGCAGACACATGCGATACCTATCGGCGTCGGAGAAAAAAATTTGCTGGCCGTCATTGCCTCTTAGCATCACATGATAAATCGCAGAATGTAAGTGAAAACGTTTTCTTCTAGCCATAGCCAAAAAAAATAATTTAAAGGCGCAAAAGTTGCAAGAGGAATGCAAAACACAAAGCTTTCGATGTCTCGTAGCAGTCGTTTTTTAAAATAATTCGTATTTTAAATGTCCGAATGCCAGGCCTGACCCCCTAAGCTTAAGCGATGCATTCAATCGCAAGAGTTGGTCTTGCTTTTTTAAGATCTGCTTGCATTTCATCGGAAAGAATGCCACCAACTACACGTAGCTTTTCTAATTTTGGAAAGGCTGTTTGTTCTCCTTGTGCAGCTTTCTTAGAAAGGACTCGTAAGAGCTCAAGATGCAAGAACGGGCTTGTACTACCATGGTCTGCTCTGACAAGGTAGGTAATATCTTTGTAACTAAGCTCTAGAGTCTCAAGTTGAGTAAAAGCACTCAAACTTTGGACTATTTTTTTAGTAAAACTAGGAAAGTTTCTTCCTACGTCAAGTCGATTTGTCATTCTAAGCTGTTTTAGATTTGGAGCTACCTGTTGAATAAGACGAAGAAGTACATGATCTTGACTCGCATAACACATATCTATTATCTTGTTATGGAGAGTAACAACCTCAGTAGTTGATAATGAGAGAGGATTATCGTTTAGATCGAGTGCAAGCATCCTAGGGTACACATACCAACTAAAACCTGATAAATCAAGCGTTGTGATTTTTTCACGATCAATGCAGTGGTGCTTTAAAAGTGCTTCAGCGCGCTCAAATAGGGTGGAAGAAACTCCCGAGAACCTCTTATGTTGACAGTATTCTCTTAGAAAGTCCTCGATATGTGCTTCTCCATGATTTCCAGCAAAAGACTGGATCATTTTGCAAAGATCAATAGGAGCCGCGGGTGTTTGTGCCAATCCTTCACGAATAGTATCTACAAAAAGCTCATTTCCTATAGGCTTGCCTCTATAAGCATTGACAATTTCACCGATAGCAATAGGGATGCCTGCCCCCATTGCTGACAAAATAGTACTTAATTGTCGATTTTTCCACTTTTCTTGCTCGCTTGTAGTGACAGCTACAGCAGCTGTAGAAGTAGCTATTTTTCTTCTTTTGGCAGCAGGTTCACCTGTAGATGAGGAAGAAGACGATGAAGAAGAGGAACTGCTATTAGTTTCAGTGGCTTTACGCTTTTCCCCAATCATTCCCATTTGTCGTAATAAGACTTTTAAGGCAGCTTTGAAAGTGCCCTTTGAATCTGCCCAATTAGGGCCAAGTTGTATGCCATCTCGCCTTACGATCTGCACAAACTCACGGACACTTATCGGATCCGCAGCTTGTTTGCCGTCGAGGCGAAGAGTACCTGTAATTTCTATAAATTTCTTTACATATTTTTCGCAAGGCACTGGTTTTTCGCTATTCACCCAATTATTGTTCACTGTCTCTGATAGACCAAAATTTATATTGTTAGTCATAAATAAGATCCTTATAAAATTTTATTAGTTATAGTAACTATATTATCAAATCTATATTTTAAAGTCAATGACTTCTTATTAAATTGACTAATTATTTGCCATTTGTTAATTATAAATTTAAATGCTAACAAAAGTTATATCTATGCGTAAGCCAAATGGTTTTTCTTCAAAAACGCTCGATCCAGTACTTCTACTTTACATTTGGGCCCATTATTTACAAGAGCAGCAGCCTAGCGAGAAAAAGATGATCTATGCCGGCATTGGCAAGCCAAGTTATCTCTTAAATGAAGATCTGGCACTGGCAGCTACAAACTACTGGCAAGAGTTACTCGAAAAAGTAGCTCAAACAAAAAAGCTTATTACTGACACAACTCTTTCGCCCGAAGAGAAGTGCAATTGGATTGCTAGCACCTCTTCTGCTATCGATTACGACATGCCATCTGGCGTACAAAAAGCTCAGGAAATGATGGCTCAAGCCCTTACAAAGTGGTACAGCTTACAAGAGCCTATCGATCCTTGCTCCATTATTTTTTCTGTAGGTGGTGTTAGTGCCTTGAACTTAGTTTTTGGTGTCATCAATCAACGTACACCTGGAGGCAAAATTATCACGCCCTCCCCATACTATCCTTTTTACAACAACGCAGCACATCACAATCACCCACATTTCATCGATCTTTCGAATGAGCCTGGCTATCGTCTCACTGCAGAGGCATTGAAACGCAGTTTAAAACAGGTACAAGAGGGTCAAAAAATAGCTGCCTTTCTTTTTTGTGATCCAAATAATCCTATGGGATACGTGGTAGGAAAAAATGAATGGAAAGCAATTGCTGAGGTTTTAAAAACAACCTCCAAAGATATTCCCATTATTGTAGATGAGGCCTATGCAGAACTTACATTTGGCAAAAAGCACATCTCCCTTCTTGAAGTTGCACCTGAATTAAAAGATCGTCTGATCCTCCTGCGCTCAGCCACCAAAGGGTTTTCGGCTAGCGGCGAACGCATGGCTATCATGCTCTGCTTTAACGAAGAGATCCGCGAAGATCTTCTGAACGCAACAAGTATTTCTTACGTACATGCTCCTATCAGCTTACAAATTGCCTACGCTCAAGCAATGCTAGCGTTTACCGAGAAGAAACGAGAAGCCCTTTCTCAATACTATCAAATACAGGTGGAGTATGTGCAAAAACGTTTAAAAAAGATGAATCTTGCTTTGCCAGATCCTTCATATGCTGTTGAGGGAACCTTTTATGTGGTTGCCAATTTGAGCAGACTTTTTGGTACAAAGATACCAGAAAGAGTAGCAGATGTCATTGATACAAAAGGTGTTATCTCAACGGATCAAGAGATCAGCTATGCGCTACTTTTTCAAGATCGAATGATGATCTCACCACTTTCCTTTTTCGGCGCAAACCCGCAACTGGGCTATGTACGAATTACCTGCAGCGGGGGCATTGCTGAACTGACAGAACTTTTAGATCGCCTTGAAGCAAGATTATAAACAGATAGATCCTATCTATCTTTATCACTGTCATCAGCTGTGAGAGGCTTCATCCAAGGAAAATAAAGTACGTCGCGAATGGAATGGCTGTTGGTAAAAAGCATCACAAGCCTATCTATACCTATTCCAAGGCCACCTGCTGGCGGCATGCCTTGACAGATAGCTTCGATGAAGTCCTCATCTAAGGGGTTAGCCTCTTCATCACCTGCAGCTTTGCGGTTTGCTTGCCCTTCTAAAAGTGCTCTCTGGAGCTGTGGATCATTGAGCTCAGTGTAGGCATTGCAAATCTCCTGACCCATAATAAAGCTTTCAAACCGTTCGATAATGCCATTTGCTTTTTCATTTTTATCGCGGTGCGGTTTGCATAGGGGAGTTGTTTCAATCGGATGATCAGTGATATGGTGCGGTTGAATGAGTTTTGCTTCTACTCGTGCTTCAAAAAGATGCGCAATTAAAAGACCGCGCGGACATTTTTTAAGCTCCTCTACCTTCATGCCATCTTCTTCTAAAAGCTTGCGCATGGCATCATCGCTTAAGTTGTCGACATCAACTCCAGCATATTCTTTGATACTCTCTTTCATCGTCAGGCGCTTCCAGGGCGCTTTCATATCAATGTGAATGGTCTCTTCTCTATCAGAAGGTGTAATAGCGATAACCGTAGAATCGTGCAGAGCAAGAGCGATCTTTTCAAAGAGAGTCTCTGTCAGCCTCATCATATCATTATAGTCCCACATCGAAGCGTAGGCTTCTAAAAGCGTAAATTCAGGATTGTGGTTGCGATCGATACCTTCATTGCGAAATACCTTGCCGATTTCAAAAACGCGTCCCATACCGCCTACAATCAGCTTTTTCAGCGATATCTCAAGCGCTATACGTAGATACATTACCTGATCAAGAGCGTGGAGCTTCGTAACAAAAGGTTTTGCCTGCGCACCGCCATAAAGCGTTTGCAGGATGGGCGTTTCTACTTCTAAAAAATTCAGCTCTTCAAAATGGCGGCGCACAAGGCTTAAAATAAGAGAGCGTGTACGAAAAACTTTCTGCACAGCTTCGTGAGAGATAAGATCAAGCCAGCGCTTGCGGTAGCGCATCTCTTTATCTTGAAGGCCACTATGCTTTTCTGGCAGCGGCAGCAAGCTTTTACATAAAAGAACTACTTTTTTTACAAAGATGGTGAGCTCGCCTTTTTGCGTATGAAAAAGGTAGCCTTCAACACCGATGATATCACCTAAATCAAACTTCTTTTCAATGAACTTGAGATGAGAGCTCTCTTCTCCCGTCGCCTCTTTTAATCCTTCAACTATCGTTGCTTCACGGTTAAACATTACTTGAATGCGCCCATTTTTATCTTGCAATGTAGCAAAAGCATTTTTACCCATCGCACGAAAGAGAATCAGCCTCCCAGCTGCTTTTACAAAAGGTGTCTTGCCCTCTTCAGCGTCAGTACTTGCTCCGATTTTTGTGTTGCCATACTGCTGATGAAGCTCTTCGCTTTCATGCGTGGGGTAGAAAGTGTGTGGATAAGGCTCAACGCCAGCTTGTCTGATTTCTTCAAGCTTTCTCGTTCGATTTTGAAACTCTTCTGATGTGTGGTATTCCATGAACTTTATTCCATCCCTCGTTAAAGCACTTTCCCAATAAGATCATAATCGCACGTATCTGTAATTTCTACTGTGTAGCGCTTGCCAAATTCTTTTACTTTATTTGGTGAAAAGTCATTGATGATCACTTCACCATCAATTTCGGGGCACTGACCGTAGAAGCGCCCTCTTAAAAGCAGCTTTGACTCAGGGCGAAACCCTTCGATGACCACCTCAAGCTTTTTACCAACCATCTTTTTATTGAGTTTGTTTACCATTTTGCGCTGTACTTTGACAAGTCGTTCTAGTCGTTTTTGCTTTACAGCTTCAGAGACATGGTTCGGCAGCGTGGCAGCATGGCTATCTTTTTCGCAGGAGAATTTAAAAATACCAATATTCTCAAGAGGATATTGACTGACAAATTCTTCAAGCTCTGCAAACTGCTCATCGGTCTCACCAGGAAAGCCCACGATCAGGCTTGTACGGATGACGATATTGGGAATTTCTTGACGTAGTTTTGTAATGCAACTTGTGATGTCTTCTTTACTTGTAAGTCTGCGCATAGATTTGAGAAGGTCATTGTTGACATGCTGGATCGGCATATCAAGGTAGGGGCAGATGCGTGGGTCTGATTTGATCAGGGCGATCAGATCATCCGTAATCTCATCGGGGTATAAATAAAGCAGGCGTAGCCAAAAGGAGCGTTTTTCGTTTTGCAGCACTGACTTAAGCAGTTGAACAAGGCCATCTGATTTTTTAAAGCC
>JAHFTM010000006.1:0-12302 GCA_023269335.1 Chlamydiia bacterium | reverse complement strand
GCGATGAGGATGATCTCTTGTACGCCCTGGTTTAAAAGGACATTCAACTCTTTAATAATTTGCTCTTCAGATTTACTTTTGAGAGGACCTTTGATGGTTGGAATAATACAAAATGAACAGCGCTTACGACAGCCTTCAGCAATCTTTAAATAGGCGTAATGTTTAGGGGTGGAAATCATACGTGGAACTTCACCCATTTCTAGAAAGCTTCTCGCTTGCGTGATCTCTTTTCCTTGGCTCTCTGATTCTACAGCTTTTAAGATGCCTTGCACATCACCGGATCCAAGTAAATAATGCACATCAGGGCACTCTTTTTTGATGACATCACTATGCGTCTGTACCATGCAACCTGTAGCAATAACTTTTGCACTCTTTTTTTTATTTTTCAGCGAGTCTTTGATGGTGTCAAGCGATTCATTACGAGAGGCTTCAAGAAATCCGCAGGTGTTAATAACGATAAAATCAGCTGTATCGATTTCTTTTGCAGGCTCATATCCGGCTTGTAAAAGTGTGCCTAGCATGACTTCAGTGTCAACAAGATTGCGGGGGCAGCCAAGGCTAATAAAAAAAACTTTATTACTTGTAATTGTAAAGTTTGGCGTGCGCGCATCATCGCAGGCTGGTTTTGGACAGGATTTGTCTCCCTTTTGCTGATTCTCAGCTTTAGGTTCTCGAATAATAGGTAGCATAATTTTAAAAACTCCCAAAAAGTGCAATAAATTGTACCTTTTTTAGAGAATTTCTTGCGAGATAAATAGAGCTTGAGTATCACTGTTGCCGTCAAGGAAATAGGTATGTATAAAGTAGAAGCACTGTTCCAAAAGTATGAAAAGCCCTTATCGCTGATCCTGGTTACCGGCTCGAAGGGATTGCATAAGGCCATTAAAGTTCCTGAAGCGCACCGTCCGGGCCTCAGTTTATCGGGCTACCTCAAAGGGTATGCACCTAAAAGGATTGTAGTTTTTGGAAAGATGGAAATGGAATACCTTCGAGACTTAGATCCGCAAGAGCGGACTCTGAGGTTGCAGGCTATTCTTACTGCTCAGACACCGGCTGTGATAGTCGCTCGCCGTTATCGTCCTATGCGAGAGATGACAAGTGTTTGCGAAAGGTTAGGTATTGCTCTTTTTCGCACTGACATGGCGACTATGAATTTGCTTTCAAAGCTTACCCTTATTTTAGCTGAAGAGTTTGCTCCACAAAGCACCTGCCATGGAACGCTTGTAGAAGTTTTCGGACTTGGCGTCCTTATACAGGGTTCTTCTTCAGTTGGAAAAAGTGAGACTGCGCTAGGTCTTATAGAGCGTGGACATAGGCTCATTGCTGATGATATTGTCAAAGTTTTTAAAAAAGAGGGTGGTTATTTGGAAGGCGCCGGGGTGGCACTTTCTCGCCACATCATGGAAATTCGTGGAATAGGCATTATCAATGTAGCGCATCTTTATGGTGCTGTGTGTGTACGTGAAAGTAAGAACATCGATATTGTAGTTTACCTAGAAACTTGGGATGATCAGAATTCGTATGAACGGGTTGGCCTGGAAGAAAAATCATCGGATATATTGGGCTGTCCGATTCCTTTTTATGTGCTTCCTGTGAAACCAGGACGCGATGTGGTGTTGCTTTTAGAAACTATAGCCCTCAATCACCGACTGAAGCAGATGGGTTTGCATTCGGCAAAAGAGTTTAGTACAAAACTCCATGAAACCATTCAGAGCAAAAGGAAAAAATAGTGAAGTTTGTTGAAAAAGTACGCGTACAAAATAATCTTGGCATTCATACAAGGCCAGCTACAGCCATAGTCAAGCTTTTACATCGTGCAAAATCTGAGGTTACATTCACTCATAAAAAAGATACGATTAATGCCAAAAGCATTCTGAGTATTTTGATGCTCGCGCTTCATAAAAATGCGCAAGTGACTATTACAGTCGAAGGCGAAGATGCCAAGGATGTAATGGATAAGCTTTTAAAAGCATTTGCAACAAATTTTGGAGAAGAATGATCTATGCCAAAACAGGATTCAGGCCAGGAGATTTGTTTAGAGGGGCAGCCGGTAGCTAGGGGCCTTGCCATTGGTATTCCTTGTGTGTTGAATCAGTTTGAGAGTAAAATTCCTGAGATTCACCTCTCTCATGAAGAAGTGGGGGCAGAAATTGAACGCTACCGCAAGGCTTTAAAAGAAAGTCGAGATGATATTTTACGTCTGAAAGGTGAGCTTGCACGAGAAGGTGTACAAGATGGTGTTTTAGTGCTAGAAACCCATCTTGAAATTATTGAGGACCCTCTTCTGAATAGGCAAATAGAAGAAGAAGTGCGTCAGGCAAAGAAGAATGTAGAGTTTATTTTTCAGCGTGCTATCGAGCGTTTTCGCAAGAAATTTGAAGCAATTAGTGATCCATTTTTTCAAAGCCGTTTTGAAGATGTGCAGGATATTTCCAAAAGGGTGCTTGCTTATCTTCGCGATATGAAGCGAACAACTCTTGGCGAAGTGCCACAAAATTCCATTGTATTCACCCGTCAGTTGAGCCCAACTGATGCTGCAGAAGCAAAACGTACGCACGTGTTGGCGTTTGTAACGCAAATTGGAGGTGCCACATCACATACTGCAATTGTTGCAAGGGCAAAGGGCATTCCTTATGTAGCCAACGTCAATTTTTCGAAGTTACAAGAGATGAATAAAGCAAGCCTTACAATTGTAGATGGCCTTTTAGGTAAAGTGATTATCAACCCTACTGAAGAGACTCTTGATTACTACCGCTGCCAAAAACTACAGCTAGCAGAACAGCAAGAAACATTAAAAAGCACAAGTTTTACGAAAGCGTTGACACTCGATGGACAGAATGTGCGGCTTTCTGCGAATGTGGAAATCGCTGATGATTTTTCTCTTTTACAGCAATATGGCGCAGAGGGTGTGGGGCTTTTTCGATCAGAGTATATTGTATTGCAGAAAGGTTCATTTCCCTCAGAGGAAGAGCAGTTTGAAATTTATAAAAGCCTAGTTGAGCACGCTAATGGCCATCCTGTGGTTATCAGAGCATTTGATATCGGCATGGATAAAGTTGCTTGTGCGCTGAAGAGTAATCTTGAGCTGAACCCGGCACTTGGTTGTCGAGCCATTCGCTTTTTACTTCATGAAAAAGAGCTTTTTAAAGCACAGATGAGAGCTATTTTACGAGCGTCAGCTTATGGCGATGTGCGCATATTATTTCCTATGATTTCAAGCTTGAATGAGCTTATGGAGGCAAAAATTGTAGTCTCTCAAGCGTATGAAGAGCTTGCCAAAGAAGAATGCGGTTTAGAAATTAAACAGAACATCAAGCTTGGCTGTATGATTGAAGTGCCCTCTGCAGCATTGATTGTAGATCTGCTTGCAAAAGAGTGCGACTTTCTTTCAATCGGTACGAATGATCTGATTCAGTATGCTACGGCTATTGATCGCTCGAGTCAAACAATGAGTGCGCTTTACACTTCCACACATCCGGGTGTGTTGCGTTTGATGAAGATGATTGTTGAGCTAGCGCAGAAGCAAAATGTGCCAGTTTCGGTATGTGGAGAAATAGCATCAGATCCACGTTTTGTGCCGCTTTTATTAGGCCTTGGCATTACAGAGCTTTCAGTTTCATGTCGTTTTCTACCAATCATAAAACATGTGATTCGCCATACACAAAAGCAGAAGGCAGTAGATCTTGTGACAAGGCTTTTGGAGCTAGCAACAGCACATGAAATTCAAGATGCTCTGGTCTCTGAGTATGAGAGCAATGTGCCAGCGGGCTCCATCAAAAACTTCTAAAACAATTTTTTATTTGGACTACTAGTTCTTGAGTATGAGAGCAATGTGCAGTCGAATAGTTTCTTCTCACTCAGTGATGAATGATGCAATAAAACCATTGGAAATTGTGTTTACAGAGTTATTGTATAAGAGTATGATAATTAATTAATTAATAATAAATTGACAGTTCTTGATAAGTTGTTGTGTGAGTGGTGATGATTTTTAATCTATCGATAGAAGTTTAAATCAAACGGGATTTTGTAGTTATAGTTACAGTGTAATATTGGTAAATATTTACGAAATAGTTTAATTTTTTGCTAAAAGGATGTAATTTATGTCGTCAGCTAATTTATCTGTTTCTAATGGTTTTCCCACATTTCAAGCTCCAGTTTGTACTCAGGAAGAAGCATCAGAGGCTTGTGGAAATCTTCGGGGTTTATCGAAGTTTATTCACTACGCCAAACTTCGCCATTTCTTGAAAAATGATGCAATAGCAGGAAAAAGATTGTTTACCTTCGAGATGTTTATCAAGGCTGTACACGATAAAGCAATTTCTCCTGGTGCTAGGCTGCACTTTTTGTCATGGGATGATGAAAATATCCCAGAAACTACTTTTGATGACGTGAGGGAAAACTTAGTTTTTAGTAGGGGTAGCAGATCTACTTTTACTGCTGATCAAGTGGAGGCAATCGAGCTCGTTGAAAGTGTGGAAGAAAGATTCCAAAAGCAAATACAAGAAGTCGTGCAATGTAAAGAAAAAGTTCCCAATACTCTTTTTAGCCAACTCTTTATAGGGCTTTTGCGTCAGCATGCGCAGCATTGTAAAAAACAGGCTGTACCTGAGTCGGTTATTCAAAAACTTGCAGTTTTAGAAAAGCTTGATCTTTCTGATGTAAGAATTGAGTTTCGCTTTCGACCTATTGGATGTGAATCTGAGCGTGGTAGATTTCCTGAATTAAATAACTACGTTATCTCAACAATAGCCGCTGTGTGTAAGGAATATTTTCCTTCATTAAAACAGCTAGTGATCTCTGCCTCTTTCTTGAAGTCTACCATAGACTCCAGAGTCACTGGTTCTATTAAAGATGGTCCTAGCTTATATCAAAAGTTGTATGAACGGTTGAAATCTCAAAACAGCAGCATACAGTTCAGAGAGAGAAAAAATTTTGACACAAAAAGAGTCTCCTTCACAAATGAAGTTGTTGACTGCACACATGCCTTTGGAGAAAACTCTTCTTCGAGAGGTCAAGTTCCTCAAATGAGCAACCAGAATGATGAAAAGAGTGTCATCACCCTTCCACCACGACCTGTGATAGCTCATCGAGGAGCTACTCCAACATGGTTTACCTTTGAAAGATTTACAGAAGCTCTCAAGTTACAACAGCTACATTTTGGCGATCAGTTACGCGTGACAGCACAAGGCACTGTGAGATGTGTTGTTACCGATATCACGTTTTACAGCGTGGCTGAAAACAACATGCTATATGGAAAAAATGATCAGACTTACCTTCTCTGCTCTAAAGAGAAAATCAAGGAGATTGTACTTCTTCGATCTGTAGTTGATGTCGCAAGAAACATCATCCACCAGGTGACTGCATCAAAAGAGCAACAACCTTTAGGAAATGAACATACTTCAGAGCTCTTTTTGTATCTTCTCAGACAGCAATTCGGGCACGTTGAAAAAAGTGCAGTGACGCTTGTAATGGAAAAACTTCTTTCACAAGTAACGGTCATCGATCTTTCAGATCGATATTTTACCTTTAAGCTTGGTCAAGTCAATGATAATGACCAAGAAGTTGCGGGCAAGATATGCGCTATTTTTAATAATGTACTGATCACTTATTTTCCGGCTTGTAAGAAGCTGATTCTTTCCTCTCATTCATCGAGTGTGCTAATGGAGGAGCGCTCGATCTGGAAAACTGGCCTTTGTATTACAACGTACACAAGTAGACTTGAAAAAGAGTCACTGGAAGTACAAATGCAAGAATCGAAAGTAGTGCGTCAAGAAGAGCTCATTTTTATTAAATAGTTGGAAGAGCTTTTTTGACTCTGTAACAATTTCCTAGAGAACAACTATGAAATTGCTAGTCTGTAAATTGTAATTAATAAGTTTACTATTAATATTAAAAATGTTATTAGCTTGTTTTAATTATGTATATGCATGTTATAAAAAAACTAGAAGTTAGTGGGTGTGCGAAATGTCAATAAAAATACCAAGTTCAAATACAGAGCCATCAAATCAAAATTCCATGCGCTATATGGTAGGTGGGGAGGGGACGTCAGGTCCACACTATGAAGGAAAAAAAACTAAGCCTCAAAAAGCAGAAAGTAGACCTCTGCCTGCTTTAGTAAAAGCTAACAAAGCACATGTGAAGGTAAAAAAGCCGATGTCACCTCCTGCGGCGCAAGCTACAGCGAATTCTCAGTCCTTTACGCAAGGAGTCTCAAGAAAGAAAAAATCAGAAACTGTGCGTCTTGGTAATTTTGAAAAAATGATCACATTCACTCTGAAAAAGAAACCTGAGGCTATTTTACAAGATGGTGAGTTTTCGAAAATTGTGAAAAAAGGAACTCAAGAAATTATTCAAGCACTTCATAAAACAGACAGTACTGCAACTATGTCGATGCGTCTAGAGCAGTTTTTACGTTGTGAAAAGCTGCTTAAAGAGCTAAGCAATAAATTCATAATACCTCTTAGTCAAACTACAAAAAGCAGTCTTGCAAAACGAAAAGAGATTTTGGCTGTTACCAAAGTGATTGAAGAGGCTCTGATGGCATTTAAAAGGTTTAAAAATGAGAAAGATAGCTTCAGAAATGATGTTATAGCGGTAGAAGTAGCTTGCGTTCCAAATGCAGTAGCTGACTTACAAGATCTCCCAAACGATCTCATAGGTACAATAGCCTCATTTCTTCCAGAAGATGAAGTTGATAAAGCACTTGATCCATTAATCGATCAGCTTGCAAAAAAAAGTGAACGAGCTGTAGTAAAAGCAGCCGCACGAAAAGAAGCAGTGAAAGGAGAAAAATTTACAAAAGAGGTGGAAGACAAGATTCGTCAAGCACTGAAAACACAAGGTAGTACGTTTGTCTTTCCAGAAGAGTTGCGAAATAAAATCCAGTTTGTTTCGAGACTTGATCTTTCGGATCTTGGAGTACCGTTACATGCAGAAGCAATGAGAGAGCTGCTTTCCAATTGTCCAGATCTTACAGAGCTGAATTTAGCAACTAATAAAGTCACAAAGGAAGTACTAAGTCTTGTATGCGATTTAAAAGATCTACGTCATCTTGATCTTCATGCAACACAGCTCGATGACAGTGTATTTGAGTTGGTGGCAAAGTGTAAACACCTTGAGACTTTGAATTGTAACTTGTGCCTTCAGATCACTACCTTGAAGCCGCTTGCAGCTTGTCCAAGACTTAAGACTCTGAATTGTAGCTTGTGCCCTCGAATCACCACTTTGGAGCCACTTGCAGCTTGTGAAAACCTTGAAACTTTGAATTGTGCTGGATGTTCGCAGCTCACCACTTTGAAGGCACTTGCGTCTTGTGAGAATCTTCAGGATCTTGATTGTGGCGAGTGTTCTCAACTGACCACTCTGGAGCCACTTGTCTCTTGTAAGAACCTCCAGAGTCTTGATTGCAGAAACTGTTCTCAGCTCACCACTCTGCAGCCACTTGCCTCTTGCTCAAAGCTGCAGAGTCTGAATTGTAACGACTGTTATGAAATCACCACCTTAGAGCCGCTTGAGTCCTGTACAAATCTTCAGAGTCTGAGTTGTAACGACTGTTCTGCTCTCACTACCTTGAACCCACTTGCAGCTTGCACGAAACTTCAGCAGCTGTATTGTTCTAGGTGTTCTAACATCACCACTCTTGGAAGGCTTGTCTCTTGCACGAACCTTAGGCGTCTGACTTGCTTGGATTGCCTTGGAATTACGAGACAAGAGAAAGATGTCTTAAAACAAGCTATGCCAAAACTAGAAATTATAGACGAATTCAATTGATTCGCCATATACAAAAGCAGAAAGCAGTCGATGTATTAGTATATCCATATCCAACGTAAAGGTATCTACGTAAAAAAGAGCCTGCTTTGAAAGAATTACAAAGACTCGAAAGGCAATTTTTACTACTCTTGTCACAACGTATGGAACCAAGAATAACGAATATTCAGCTTCAGCAATCGATCAAGAAGTCACTCTTGATACGCTCTCTTTCAGATCGACATATTATTGACTGCTTAAATATTTATTACGGCATTCAAGTTGCTTCACTAACCCGACTGCTTTTGGGCGCGGATATGAATGCATCAGTATACAAAGCTCAAGCGCACGATCAGAGATCTTATTTCGTAAAGCTAAAACATGGCCACCAGCATGGTACTGACGTTGCTATACTTGATTTATTACATGATGAGGGAATTCAACAGATTATTCCTCCTCTCAAAACCTCTCAGGGACAGCTAACGCAGCAAATCGATGAATTTACGCTCATTGTTTACCCATTTATTGAAAATCAGAACGGATTTAGCCAAATTCTAACGGCTGATCAATGGTTTACTCTTGGCAAAGTGTTAAAAAAAGTTCATGAATTTAAGATGCCAACGGAAATCCAAGAGCGGATAAGGAGAGAAAACTATTCCCCCAAATGGCGAGACACTGTTCGGTCACTGTATGATTATATTGATGCTCAACCAAATGGGGATAACTGGGCCATAGAATTGCGTCTGTTTATGAAAAGACATAAAGAAGAAATTCATCGTTTGGTAGAGAGTGCTGAGTTCTTTGGACAAAAGATTCAGCAAGAACCAGAAAAATTCGTACTCTGTCATGCAGACATTCATGGTGGCAATGTATTAATAGATGCAAATGGCTTTATTTACATAGTAGATTGGGATCAATCTGTCATGGCTCCTAAAGAACGAGATCTTATGTTTATCGGCGGAGGTGTCGCTAACGTCTGGAATAATCCGCATGAGGAGGAATTTTTTTATAAAGGCTATGGAAAGACAGAGATCAATAGGCTCATTTTAGCCTATTATAGGCATGAACGAATTGTGGAGGATATTGCTGAATATGCTCAGGAATTTCTTTTGACAACAGTCGAAGCAGATAGGTCAGAAATGTACAAGCAGTTCATAGCCATGTTTGAACCTAAGGGTGTTGTAGACATCGCATTCAGAACAGCTGAGAACCTAACAGTATAAAATCAAGTATAACTGGGGTCTTTGATTTCTCAGATGCAGCCATTGGGCATTATTCTATAGAGAATTCGGAGAGCTCTAAGGATAGATGAAATAGCTTCTGATATTTAATCCTATAATGAAGTTACAGTTGTGGCACAAGATAGTACTTTTTGTTGTTTAAGCGTTTTTATAATGAGCTGGCGATTGAGCTTTGCCGTTTCAAGACTTTCGTAAACAACGTCTCTCCATGTATCAGGAAGTTGCTTTTTCCAGTAATCGATATAACGTTTTCGAAATTCACCATCCTGTTCGATTTGCTGTTCGATATAAGGAATTATCTGAGAAGGCACATACTTGCGGTAAAAATTGACTTTGGTTGCTTCAACATCAACTGCATTCGCTGCTGCCACGCGATCATCATAGGCTGCTTTGGCATAAGGTAAGTTGAGCTCCTCCTTTTTGCTTAATACATAAAAGAGCATCAAAAAATGGTGGGTATCTTGGCCAGGCGGTAGAAGTGATTCAAGAAGCATCTTACGATAATTACCAAGCTTCTCAAAGAGTGCGGGCTCAAATGTCGCAGGTATACCTTTTACATATTCATTATATAGGTTCATGCATACAGGGAGAATACCACCCGCACAGATACCAATGAGCTTTGTACAGTCACCAAGAAGAGTCGCTTTCGCGATAGTGGTTGTTACTGTCCTGATCGTTAGGCATAAAGTATTTTCAACATCGCGGTAGAATTTTTTACGGGCTTCTAGATTAGGTGGAGGCATAGTTACTTTCTGCTCTTTAATAACCTTTAAAAAGCCACTATTGAGCTGTTCTGCAAAAGTTTGGTCTTCTTTAAAATGAAGTCCATAGGTTTCTGGATCAAAATAGGGCATTTTTTTACTGTCTTGAAAATTGACATCGTTAAAGAAAGCAAGCATCTCCTCGGGTACTGCGTCTTTTGGCTTATCAGGGATATCTCCGGGTACGTCTTGTCTCATATGCTGACGGTTGAGTTCATATCCTGCAAATTCCAGGCTATCAAAATCCGTTCCAGGATACTGCATTTTTAAAAGTGCCACCTGCTTTTGAAAACTTGTCTCTCCCATTCGTGTGAAGAGCGCTTTTGCTAGAGAAAGGTCATTGAAGACCAGAGGAACAAAGAGTGGGTTTGCTGTATTTTGTACGTGAGGTTCTTGCAACAGTAGTTCTAGAGAGTTTGTAAAGTGTTGAGAAAAATTCAGACCCTGAAACTGTTCAATCCTAGCCACAAGCGCAGGAAAAGGAGTGAAAAAATGCTTCAGATATTTTTGCATTTTTTGTCTGTTTTTTTGCCATTTTTTACTTGTCAGCATGCTTTGAAAGGCAGTTTCTCCAGAGCTGTTTTTACGCGTTAGATTTGCATTATGTCGTAAAAGGTTCTCAGCTGTACATAGATAGCCTTTTTTACATGCTATATGTAAGGGAGTATCACCCAATGTATCTGAACAGTTTACATCTACACCCTTTGTACAAAGCATTTCAACGACTTGAGGTAGCTTGTACTTAAAGGCTGTTATGAAAGCTGTGCACGTATTGAGCGCTTGAATGCTCATCTGTTCAGCAAAAGAAATAGCGTTCTCTGATTGTTTTTTTTGACATGCATTCCAGTACAACAGGCCAAGAGTTGTATCTTTAGCATGCGGGTATTTTTGTATGAGAGCGTCCGCATATACCTTGGCTTTGGCTTCAGTCAATTGGCTATAAATTTTCTGCGAAAGTGGTAAATAAGAAAGGACAAAAGCAGTCTCTAAGGGGTTTGTTTCAGGGCCTTGTTTATAAAATACGAATTCAGAGTTTGCATTGAAAAAATCAAGTAAAGAGTGGCAATTTATTTGCTGCAAATGCGCCACAATCTGATCAAAGCTGTGGAAAAATTGGCTATAAAACTGCACTATTTTTAAATTTTCTGCTTCATTTTTTCGTGCTAGCTTGCTAAAGGGTATCCAGAAAGCTGTTTGTCCAGCGTGGTTACGTTTAGCAGGATCTGCTTTATGGGTAAGTAAGAGGGCTGTAATGGGTATGTTGTAGACATTACAAGAGGCATGTAGGGGTGTGTGTCCTCCACGGTTTGCTTTGTTGACATCACTTGGACAGATCGCTAAAAGCTTGTTCACCACTTGCTCCAATTGATAATGAACGGCGATATGCAAAGCTGTGCTTTTAAATTGATTGGTTTTTTTTGTATCGAGACCCTGCGATATAAGCTTTAGAGCAAGATTTTCCAAGCCTATACCGCAAGCAAATTCAAAGCTTACAATGCCATAGGGTTTCATACGCTTACTAAGCTCTGCGAGTAGGGTTTCGCTTTTTCTTTTTGATTTACTGAAAAGCTGCGTTAGTATTTGAAGAGTATTCCAGTCCATAGTGAGCTTTTCTAGTTTCGTTTTGCCCAGATCATCTGTTTGATTAAGTGCATTTTCGAAATCATGAAAAAGACTATCAAAGTCAATCCCTTGTGTATTAGCAAAGGATAGCATGTAACGTAAAGAATCCTTTGCCTCAAGTTGGGCAAGGCAAGCTGCTACAGCCTGGAACGCTATAGCGCTTTGCCAAAGTTGCTGTTTCTTCTTAGTAAGAAGCTCCTCAATGATTGCTAATGCAAACCCTTGTCTTCTTTCCAGCTGAAACTGGATGAGAAGTTCTGCAAGTACTGCAAGTTGTGATCCACTGAGTGATGACAAATTATATGGAGCAGACGTTGAGGCGAGATCTAAAAGCTGCATGTGCAAGCTTGGACAGTTCTCTTTTTGAAGTAAGATGCAGGTTTGCAATAGCTTTTCAGGCTGTTCTTTGAGAATGCGTACCACTTCTTTGTAAAGCCCAGCTACCTCGTACGCATCGTTGTCAATATATACGTAAAATAGAGAACAAACTTGCGTGAGTTCTTCAGCTGTGAGTTTACTAAGATTTGTTATTTGATTTTCATCTTGTGAAAGGAGTACTTGCTTGAGTGCAGTGATTATGTCTTCTGCGCAGGCTTGAGAAATGAAACAAGAAAGAGCCTTGACAATAGTTGTTGGAGAGATTTTTTGAAGGCTAGCGAGATGTTTCTTTTTAATCTTGAATAGCTCATGTTTTTCTATTTCATAGGATAGGCCTGCATCCGCATTTAAGTCACTTAGTCGGTCATCCAAAGTAGCAACAAGTAGGGCTACTGTTTTTTCATTCAGCTGATAGCGAACATCGGTGTGCGATTCTACGAAAATATGTACCAGAGCTTCTACAGAAAGAGGATCTATGTCAGCATCATCGACATCTTGTTTTTTTATCCATCGTTCAAGCTCGGTATGAACATCAAAAATAGGTGTGATTTCA
>JAHFTM010000091.1 GCA_023269335.1 Chlamydiia bacterium | reverse complement strand
CTCTCCTTCCAATTTTTTCTCTGTTCCTTGCCCTTGCGGCGGCCTTGATTCAAATGGTTTTGGCTTAAATGGCGTTGGCTGGTAAGGCTGCCCTCTTTGGTCTGAACGATAGTCTTGACGTTATTCTTGGCATCTTGGTGCATCGCTATCTCTAGGAGAAGGCAAAGATTGTCGAGATGCTTGCCCATATGAAGTTGGCGCTTGCCTTACGGGAGAGTGATAAGCAGGTGGTTTCCCGCTAGAAAAAGCAGCAGCTGGCTTCGGAAGAGGCGGCTTTTGAAATGACTGAGAAGGCATTGTAGTTTGAGTAATTGTTGCACCTTGATTGACTTGCGACACTTGCGAAACACCCGCTGTAGCAGTAGGTTCTGACTTTGTAACCAGTTCATGCTTGGAAGGCACACTTTTTGGTGAAATTTCTTCAACAGATTTGGTTATCACTGACTCTTTTTTCTCAGAGGCAACGGACGAAGACAGCTCTTCTGAAAGTTCATCTTTAGCTTTGGTGCGCGCACGTTTTTTCTTTTCTGCAGACAGATCAGCAGCATCTAAGGTAGCCTCTTTTGCAACTGACTTTACTTCAGCTTTAGCGGGAGCCTTCTTTTTTGCTTTTATTCCTTTTTCGTCCTGTTTTCCGTCTTGGATGATTGGGTCATGCACTTCAGATGGAGACTCTGTTTCTTCTTTCTGCTTAGCAAGCTTTGCTTTCAAACCTTTCAGGTTGATCGCATCTGCGATTTGCGGATTTTTAATGTTCAACTTTAAATTTTTGGTCAAATTCTTGCTCAAGGTGCTTCACCTTTTGTATAGTGCGTTATCCCACAAGTGAACCCCCCCTTATTTAAAGGGGAAGGTTCATCTTTTTATTCATCAGACTTGTCTTCATCCGACTTGTCTTCATCAGACTCGTCTTCATCAGACTCGTCATCTTCAGATTTGTCTCCAGACCTTTCAAACTGTCTTCTTGTCTGTTCCAGTATTTTTTCAGCCATCTCCAGACTGATACCTGGTATTGTAGCAAGTTTTTCTGGGCCACAAGTCAAAAGCTTACGTAGCGTATTATAATCGTCACCTTCAGCTAAAAGCTGGTCGACGATAAGACTACTGATCCCCTCAATTTGCGAAAGACGCTCATCCAACAATGGATTCTCTTCGGTAGCAAGATTTGCTCGTTCAAGTGCTTGTATTCGCTGATAATCACTCTCTTTTTGAATTTCCAGCTGCACTCCAACTAACTGACCGACTAAACGTACATTCAGCCCTTTCTTACCGATAGCCGTTGCAAAATGCTCATCATCAACTACGATAAATACTTGAGTGCCTTCATCATTGACTCGAAGATGACGAATTTCGATCGGCGCTAAAGCATTTTGTAAAAGCTCATATTTATCAGAAGAAAAAGGGATGATATCGATTTTTTCGTTATTAAGCTCTCGTACAATGTTCTTTACACGGATACCACGCATACCTATACAAGCACCCACAGGATCCACTTTTTGATCCGCCGTGCGCACAATAAGCTTCGTTCGATAACCAGGCTCGCGAACAATCCTTTCAATTGCTACCGTACCATCACTTATTTCCGGCACTTCTTGAATAAAAAGCTCTTTTACAAATTCAGGATGGCTTCTTGACAAAACAACTTCTGCTCCACCCATCTCGGTATCTCTTACTTCTAAAAGAAGAGCTAAAACCTTGTCACCTACTTGATACTTCTCAGTGATGGGGAAATTTCTAGGAGGGATAATGCCCTCCACTTTGCCAAGATCTACAACCAGGGTATTGCCACGACCAACTCGTTTCACAGTGCCTGAAATCAGCTGACCTACTCTGTGACGATACTCTTCGTAAATCACATCGCGTTCTGCCCCACGAAGTTTTTGTCCAATGATCTGCCTTGCTTTTTGAGCAGCGATGCGACCAAAATCCCTAGGCGTAATGGTCACAGTCACAAAGCTACCAACTTGGCAATTTGGATCTATTTGCATTGCCTCTTTCAGACTAATTTCCTGAACAGGGTTACGCACCTTCTCCACAATTTCCTTGTCGCAGAGCACATCGATAACACCTGTCTTCTGATGAATCGTCACAGTGACATTCGAAGCACCATGGATGCTCTTACGAGCGGCAACTTCAAGTGATTCACGAATAGCATCGATCACCACATCTCGTTTAATGCCGCGCTCTCTCTCTAAATACTCAAAAACAGCGACCAAATCCTTATTCATCAGCTTGCTCGTTTTGCTTATCTTTATTCTTTTTGCTTTCTTTTTTGGAAGACTTAGAAGTCATCACGATATCGTCATGATTACACTGGTTACGTTCAATCAGATACTCTTTGATCGAAAGGGCAATTTTCTTATGCTCTGGATCGATCTTCAGCACTTTTGCTGTTACTTGGTCGCCTTTGGCAACTACATCTTCAATCTTTCCAAATGGCTGATCTGAAAGCTCTGTAACATGAATCAATCCCTCAATGCCATTATCAAGTTCAACAAATGCACCAAAAGCTGTAATTTTGCTGATTTCACCTTTTACAAGTGCGCCTATTGGCATTGTTTTCTCAATATCTTCCCAAGGATTTTGGCTTAATTGCTTAACGCCTAAGAATATCTTCTTGTTATCCTTTTCTACAGAAAGTACAACTGCTTCAACAAGGTCACCTTTTTTCAGAACTTCTGAAGGATGCGATACTTTCTTGATCCAGCTTAAATCTGAAATGTGAATCATCCCTTCAACACCAGGCTCAAGCTCAACAAAAGCACCATAGTTTGTCAGGCTTTTGATTTCAGCTTTTACACCGCTGCCTACTGGATATTTTCTTTCAATATCATCCCATGGATTATGCTCGAGCTGCTTAATGCCAAGGGAGATCTTGCCTTCTGCTTTTTGAACAGAAAGAACAATTGCTTCAAGCTCTTGACCACGTTTAACCACTTCGCTTGGATCGGAAATTGTCTTTACCCATGACATTTCAGATACATGAATCAAACCTTCGATGCCTGGTTCAATTTCCATGAAGGCGCCATAAGGCAGTAAATTTGTGACTCTTCCTTGTACTCGTGTGCCTGGTGGGTACTTCTTCTCAATTTCGTCCCAAGGATTTGTCTCTTTTTGCTTCAAACCAAGTGCAACTCTTCCTTTTTCTTTATCAACACTTAGGATCATGACTTCTAGTTTCTGACCAAGTGCAACCATTTCAGAAGGATGCTTGATTCTCTTCCAAGTCATGTCAGTGATATGAAGTAGACCATCGATACCATCAAGATCTAAAAAGACGCCGAAATCTGTAATATTTTTAACAATACCCTGACGGACATCATTGACTTTGATATTCTCTAAAAGCTCTGCTTTCTTCGTGATTCGTTCTGCCTCTAAAAGCTCGCGGCGGGAAACCACGATATTCTTGCGATCAATATTAATTTTAAGAATTTTGAAATCAAAAGTTTTATCGAGGTATTCATCAAGGTTTTTGATGCGCTTGTTGTCAATTTGTGAGCCAGGCAAGAAGGCCTCTACACCGATGTCTACCATCAAGCCACCTTTAACCTTGCGAATCACTTTACCGCGAATCATGCTGCCTTCATTGCAATGCTGAAGGATATGCTCCCACTGTCTGAGGCGTTCAGCTTTCTCTCTTGAAAGAACGATCTGGCCATGGGAATCTTCAGCTTGGTCAAGAAACACTTCCACGATATTGTCTAAGCGTAACTGAGAAGGGTCCGAAAACTCTTGTATCGGCACGATACCCTCTGACTTCAAACCTACGTCTACAATAACATGATCTTTTGTAATTTCTACGATTTTACCGGAAAGGACTTTACCTGGAGTATATGATAACTTATCGGCTTCTGGACTATCTTGAGATACATTCATTAACTTGTTAAACACTTCAACATCTTTTTCTTCGCAGACGATGTTGTCGACGAGGTTATTATCATCCCAGGTATATTTTGAGTTGTTTGACATTTAAAAGGTTCTCCATAATGTTTAAATTTAATCGAGGAGGATAGCAAAATCTTTTATAAGAAGCAATGGGAAAACACCTTGCTGTTGATTGATGGTCAATCGACCTTTAGCTCGCATAAGGAGCTGTTGCGAATTTGTTCTGCGAGAAAATTCTGTATAGAATAGGCGCGCACTTTGCCAAAAATGAACTGGTAGTGTTCTGTCACAAGTTTTATGAGGCCGACATAAAAGTCTTTTATATCGTAAGAGGCAAGTTCACAAGACTTTAAAAACTCTTTATTTTTTTTGACACACTCGAAGAAAAAGTTGGTGAGAAATGAAAGATAAATGCTGAGCATTTCTTGAAGATAAAGAACCTCTCGTTTTCCGGTAACTGCAATGCCAATCAAGGCTCTTTCTATCTTTTGTAGAAAATGGATAACGACTTGCGTGAAAGCGTCCCCTTTTATGCTGTAAGCGGGAATTTTCATCCCACCTTTCAGTGTGTCGAGATTCACATCAAAGACAGCTTGCGGCATAAGCTTTACAAGTTGCTGTTTCATTTGCAAGTGAATGGACTGTTGCAAAAGAGCCTTTTTTTCCAAAAATTGATCATAGAACAACTGCTTTTTACAAACGTCTTCCTGTTTATAAAATTTTTCAAAAGCTTGATCAAATTCATTTTTCGCCTTTTCGAGTTCTCTGTCTTCTTTGATCACTGAAATAGAGGCCGCAAACGCTTTCACAAAAAACAGAAGTTGTCCTAAAGGAATATGTGGATGAGTCTGAAAATAGTCTTTCAGCTCGTTAATAAAAACTAGCTGAATAGCACCAGGAAGCAGCTGATCAAATAGGCGCTTATTTTTCACATCTTGGACAAAGCGTGCTATATCGACGGCATTATAAGCAAGCCCAGCTACAATCTGCTCAATTGCTAGTGACACAAGACCAAGCTGAGCGCCGCCTAGCATATCAAAAGCTAGCGTAGCAAGCGAGGCCTGACTTGCTTTGGTAACATAGCAGCAAAGAGGCTTTTCACAGTTGATGAAAGGCTCCTGAGTCCCGGTGAGGCGGATGGCAAGATATCCTCCAATAATGCCGCCAATAAAAAATGGTGCATAGCCTATTGTAGTAGTAATTCCAAGGACTTTGCACGCTGCAATTGCCACCATTGGAAAAGAGGATAAAAGCAGTTGAGAGCTGAGAAAAACAGCTGCTTTTTGCATCAAGTGCGTAGCAATTTTTGACCCTATGAAAGTGCCGACAAATTCGGCTGTATTTTCATACACTGAAGACTTCAACAAGTTACCAACAACAACACCTATAATACTTGTAGGGGCATTTTTCAAGAAAGTAACCGTTTTTCCACAAATTGTTCTACAGTGCTTGATAGTCCTTACGCAGCTTTCCTGTATATCATATACGTCATTCCAAACAGCACCTGCAACATACATAATCACCTAACAAAATGAGATTATTGATTTATGTCGTGGATTATAGTAATGTAAAAGACTACTGTCGACGCAAATGATATTTATAAATTAAGATTTAAACAAATAGTTGATTTATTTGATAGGTGGATCAAAAGATTGATCTTTCTTCTCATCGCCTTTTTTCTTAGCTGCTTTTTGATCTTTTTTGTGCTCTTCTTTTTTGTCGAGGCGTGCAGCATCGGGACCTGTCATGAGTGTAATCAATCCTTTTTTTTCTAGCTTTTCTCGAACTAATTTGGCAGCCTCTTCATCTGGACGAATGGGATTAACTCTCTTTTCCTGCCCAGGCGGTATATTCATTGTCGGGTCAAAGTAGTAATTTTCATCAACTGGACCCATAAAAACAGCCTCCCTTCTTCCTTTAGTATCTCATATTTGGACCCTCTATTCAATAAATTTATTTATGATTGAGAGTTTTGCAACTCCCTCATTTGACATATCATCGAAAATCAGCTACTATCTCACAACAATTTTTCCACGGATGAACAGTGACTAAAACGCTTGTTATGAAGTTTGGCGGCGCATCACTTGCTGAGCCGAGCCAGTTTAACTCAATTTGCGATCTCATCTTAAAAAAAGCTGAACGCTACCCCAAAATCGTCATTGTTGTTAGTGCAATGGGTAAAACTACCGACGAGCTCATCGCTCTGGCTAAGCAGGTCAACGATAATCCGCCGCAGCGAGAATATGATATGCTCATTAGCGTAGGTGAACGCATTAGCATGTCGTTACTTGCCATGGCCCTAGCTAAAAGAGGCTGCCATGCCATTAGTTTTACCGGTAGTCAATCAGGCATTATCACCACCCAAGATCACGCTGAAGCTAAAATCATTGAAGTGCGGCCCACAAGAATCCTTCAAAGCCTTGAGTCTAGCAAGATCGTCATTATAGCGGGCTTTCAAGGGGTAAGTCGTGGCGGTGAAATCACAACGCTTGGCAGAGGAGGAACGGATACTACAGCTGTCGCGCTTGGTGTTGCCTTGCAAGCCGAGAAAATAGAATTTTACAAAGATGTACCCGGAATTTTTTCTGAAGATCCAAAAATAAATAAAAATGCTCAATTGTATTCCACAATAACTTATGATTGCGCACTTGAAATTACAGGTAAGGGAGCTAAAATCCTGCATCATCGCAGCTTGCTTTTAGCTAAGTCAAACCAGATCCCTTTGCACGTACTTTCGTTTAAAGCTGAATATCAACAGTTTGGCGGCACTATTATCTCGTGTGCTTCAGCTGCCACTTCTCGTCCAGAAAAACCAATTTATGAAACGTAATGAAAAGGAAAAAAGTATGCAATACAATCCCTCTCAGTGGAAACTCACTCATTCCAAACTTTTAGCAATCAGTGGACTTATCTGGCTCAGTATTGGGGCTTTGTTATTAAAGCTTGGGATCCAGTTCATTTTATTTGGATGGACAGCCACTCGCTTTTCAGATGAGGGGTACTCCTCTCTTTTTCCTTATCTCTCACAAAGCTTAGCTGGCTATGAAAACGCCTGCCTACTGCTTGTAGCACTAGGCATTCTGGTTGGCTATGTGAAAGGCAACGTAGTCATGAGAAAAGCAGCTCAACGCGCTTATGCAAGAATCTCAGAGCTTCCAAATCCGGCACCTCTTTTTTCAATCTATTCACGAGCAAACTACATTATTTTAGCGATTATGATGGGCCTGGGATTGACCATGAAATTCCTAGATATTTCCTACGATGTACGTGGTTTCATTGATACAGCAGTGGGTATTGCACTGATTCAAGGGGCAATACATTTTTTCCGCTTTTCTCGAGACGCGAGCATTGCAAAGCAAAAATTTTAATTTAAACTACTAGTAGGCCAAATCAAAAATTGTTTGCGTTAATTTTAATTTGGACTACTAGCCTTTCAGATTTTTCTTCTAATGAGCTCTTTATGACCTTGGAACGTGGCAATTAATCTTAA
>JAHFTM010000090.1 GCA_023269335.1 Chlamydiia bacterium | reverse complement strand
AGATGAACGAAAATGACACTGAAGTCATGGTAGGCATGCTGGAAGGGCGCGGTCTTATGCGCACAATAGTTGAGCAAGAAGCCGATCTTTTAATTCTCAACACCTGTTCTATACGCGATCTAGCTGAACGAAAAGCGCTCGGCAAGCTAGGAAGGCTTGGGAAAATGGGCAAAAATCGCCCCTTGATAGGTGTCACAGGCTGTATGGCTAATGCAAAAAAAGAGTCACTTTTTCAAAAAGTACCACACCTTGACTTTGTCCTTGGCACGAATAATATTCACGAATTGAACTCTGTCCTTGACGACCTCTTACTTACGGGCAAGCAGTCCGTTAAAGTAGATAGCCGTTTTGAACATGAGCTAGACTACTCGCTTACAAAACGCGACGATCTAGTCAAAGCCTCCGTTTCTATTATCCGTGGTTGTGACAAATTTTGCACCTACTGTGTTGTCCCCTACACCCGCGGGCCAGAGGTTTCTAGACAGCCAGACAGCATCGTTGAAGAGTGCCAGAAACTTGCAGCGACAGGCTATAAAGAGATCACGCTTTTAGGACAAAATGTCAACAGCTATGGCAAAGATAAACCAGAATGGCAATGCCTTTTCCATGATCTTTTGTATCGCATCGATAAAATACCTGGAATTCAGCGTGTACGCTTTATGACAAGCCACCCCGTAGACATCACAGAAAGCCTCATGCAAGCCATTCGTGACCTGCCTTCGCTTTGTGAATTTGTGCACTTCCCTATTCAAGCTGGTTCAAATCGCATCTTAAAAAAAATGCATCGCATCTACACAAAGGAAGAATACTTTGAAAAAGTAGCTCTTTTACGAAGTTATGTACCGCATGTTTCTCTGGGAACTGATATCATCGTTGGCTTTCCGACAGAAACTGACGCTGAATTTGAAGAGACCTACGACGTGTTAAAAACGATTGAGTATGATACAGCCTTTTTATTTTCTTACAGTCCACGTAAAGGCACCCCTGCTATGCGCTGGAAAGATGATATCCCTGAAGAGGTAAAAGAGGAGCGTTTGCAAAAGCTCTTACAACTACAAAACGGTATCTACGCCAAGCATAGAGAGGCCCTTTTAGGGACAGAGGTCGAAGTGCTCGTTGAAGAGCAAAACTTCAGAGATCAAGATTTTCTGAAAGGCCGTACACGCTGTTGGAAAAATGTACTCTTTAAAGGCGCAAAAGAGCTTCTTGGAACACTCCAAAAAGTAAAACTCCACAGCTACAGCCATCAGACTCTCATTGGTGATTTAGTTTTATTGAATTAAGGGATCACATAATTTTTGTAAAAATTCCTCCTCATTCAAGATAGGCACTTGTAGTTTTTTTGCTTTTTCTAGCTTTGACCCGGCATCGGCTCCAACTACAACAAAGTCCGTTTTTTTACTTACCGAGTCTGATACTTTGCCACCTACAGCTTGAATACGCGCCTCGGCATCATGGCGTGAAAAATGCTGTAAAGAACCTGTAAGAACAATACTTTTATTAAAGAAGATATGTCCTTCGAAAGCAGCAAAGCTTGGTATTTCAATGACTAGGCCTGCAAGCTTAAGCTTTTCAAGCTCTTCTCTGTTTGCCTGATTTGTAAAATAGTCAATCAATGATGTGGCTACCTTCTCACCAATGCCAGAGATGTTGAGAAGCTCTTCTTTTGTCATTACCGCCAACGCAGTGATTGATTTTGCCCTATCAGCCAGCGTTTGTGCAGCCTGCACACCTATGTAGCGAATGCCAAGCGCCATTAACAACTTAGCTAGCGTCACTTTTTTCGCTTTCTCAATGCTTTCAAGTAGATTATGAATAGATTTTTCTTTAAATCCTTCTAGTGTTGCAAGCTGTTCAGACGCAAGCAAGAAGATGTCTGATGGCTTTTTTACAAATTGTAGTTTGACAAGCTGCTCCATCACCTTTTCACCCAGGTTTTCAATATCTAAGCCATCTTTTCCAGCAAAGTGAATGAGCCCCCTGAGAACCTGATCTGGGCAGCCAGTAACGTTTGGACAACGCCAAGCTACCTCTTGAGGATCTTTTACAACTGGCGTGCCGCATGAAGGGCATACTGTAGGAATGGCAAAAGGTTCAGAGTGCATCTTTCTTTGCTCGAGATCCACTGCCACAACCTTGGGAATCACATCTCCGCCCTTTTCGATGAGGACCACATCGCTAATGCGAATGTCTTTTCTTTGCATCTCATCAAAGTTATGCAGCGTAGCTCTGGAAATACGACTGCCGGCAAGCAGGACAGGCTCAAGCTCTGCAACAGGCGTCAGCACCCCTGTGCGCCCTACCTGAACTGTGATCTGGCGTATGCACGTCCACGCTTGCTCGGCAGAAAATTTGTAGGCACAGGCCCCACGAGGATGTTTGCCTGTGTTACCAACTTCTTCAAAGGCTTGCAAATTATTCACCTTAATGACGATACCGTCGATACCAAAAGGCAAACTTTTACGCTTCTTTTCAATCTCTATAGCAAAATGCATCACTTCATCTACGGAATGGCATTTAGCAATATATTGAAGCGGGAGTTGCGGCAAGCCAAGCTCCTTAAAATAATCATGCAGAGCATACTGACTTTTCACTGGGAATCCAGGTTCATAGACTGCCCCATAAAAAACAATTTCCAGCTCTTTACGTTTGGCAACTTCATGTGGATCTAACAGTTTGAGAGAACCAGCAGCTGCATTTCTTGGGTTTGCCCACAGCTCTTCTCCATTTTCAGCCCTTTCACGATTCATCTTTTCAAACGCCTGGATCGGTAAAAAAACTTCACCACGCACTTCAAGTATTTTAGGGATTTTCACTTTGTCACAAGCTAATCTGAGCGGTAAGCTGCGAACTGTTGTTATATTCTGTGTGACATCGCTGCCCACTTTACCATCACCACGTGTCACGGCACGTACATAATGACCCTCTTCATAAGTTACAGCAATAGCAAGGCCATCCATCTTCAGCTCAGCTGAATAGTCTACGTTTTTCACACCTAAAAGCTTACACAGACGATGATGAAAATCTTCAAGCTCCTGTTGTGAAAAAACCTTTTCTAACGACAGCATCGGCTTAGAATGAGTTATCTCTTGAAAGCCTGAAAGTGGCTTTTCGCCCACTCTTCTTGTAGGCGAGGTGTCAGAGATCCATTCAGGATGCGCCTCTTCCATAGCATCAAGGCATTTGACTAAACGGTCATATTCTTCGTCAGAAATAGTGGGCTTAGCCTCTTGAAAGTAGCGTCTATTATGCTGCCAAATTTCATCACACAGTTTTTCATATTCATGTTTTGTGAGCACAGTGATCCTTGTGGTTGTGATGTGCAATTATAGCAAACACGCAACAACGTGCAAGTGAGAATCTCATATCAATGATGTCAAATTAAGAATTTTTTTAAAAATTTTATTCGCAAAATATTTGTTCCTAATCGAGCTGGAGAGTGTTTATCTCTTTCAATACCCTTGACTAAAAAAGTTGTAAAATATATGCAACTAGTAGATATTTGTTAATTTTGATTTAAAATATAATCCTAATACTGAGATTTCAATGTGCATCTACATCAACCCAACCAATAATGAACAATTTTTTACTCAATTTCAAAAAGAATTTTCAAAAATTGAAGCAAAGGGCACACCTCTCATTGCCTATAACCCTAAAAAAGGGCTTTCTGTCGAACGAAGAGAAGACCACTACTCAGTAATACGTTATTTTGGCACATTCTTAGGGACGAACTACTCTTTGTTAAAAAGTGCAAAACTGCTTTTAAAAAAAGCTAGTACTCTAGCAAAAAAAGAGCTGTGTTATGAAACTAGACAACAAAGGGACGCCGTCTATCAAGAGCTACGCGAAGCTAGTAAAACATGCGCTGTAATGAAGCGGCTCTGTCAGCATGTCATTTCTAAAAAACAACCTACAGTAAAGGCAAGAGCCGATGATGAGGCTCTCCAAAAACTTGCTAAAAACTTTGAAAAAAATCAACTTGAGCTGTCATCTAAAGCGACAGAAGTATTTAGTGAAAAATCTTTAGAAAATGTAGTCCAAATACCACCTGATGTAATTGGGCTAATAGCCTCTTTTCTTGATGAACCTGATAGTCAAGAAGTACGTTATCCTTTAATCAGGCTGTTTTATCATGGAGACAACTTAGTAGCAACAAAGTGTGCTGTAACTTCCAGAATGAACAGAGAAAAAGAACTTCAAAAAGAGTTCTATCAAGCGCTAAAAATAGCTCTTCGCTCCACGAAAGAGCCCTTTATTTTTCCCGAAGCCCTCAAGGGAGTTTGTAAAAAATTTACAACGGTTGATCTTTCAAGATGTGATGCTACACTCATTGCTCAGGCATTGAAAGAGCTTATCATCTATATGCCACACCTTACGAAGCTTGATTTATCTAAAACCCAAATAAATCAGGAAATTGTTGAACTTTTAAGCTCCTTCAAAAAACTACAGTATCTCAATCTTGACCTTACAAATATCACTGATACGATGCTTGAACAAGTGGGTAAATGTACATCATTGTGGAGCCTTAGTTTGTTCAAATGCGAAGAAATCACTACTATTCAATCACTTGCACCTTGTACTCAATTAGAAATTCTCGAGCTATCGTGTTGCGAAAAACTCAAAAACATAGATTCTCTTTCACAACTTTCGCGCCTCACGAATCTATATCTCGGTTCTTGCGAAAACATCACTGCCCTACCGCCCTCGGCTACTAGTACTTTATTACGTACTTTGAGTCTCAGTTCTTGTGACCTTTCAGATCTACAGTTTCTTGCTTCTTATACCCAGCTACAAAATTTGGACTTATCTTACTGTGATAAAGTGAGTAATTTACAGCCTCTTTCAGCCTGTACTCAACTAAGAAATCTGAATCTCAGTGATTGTTCCTTAATCACCGATTTAGGGCCTCTTGCATCATGCACGTTACTTGTCGATCTTCAGCTAGATCTCTGCGAAAAAATTAGCGATCTACAACCGCTTGCTCATTGCACGCAACTAGAAAACCTACGCCTTGTTAAGTGTACAAATATTTAGTCGTTACTGCCTCTTGCTTTTTGCCTGAGACTAAAAACTATAAGTATTACATGCTGTAATTTCATTACTGAATTATCACCTCTTGCATCTTGTAGCCGGCTGGAGTATGTTTATCTCTGTTATTGCCCTTTAATCACTCAAGCAACTATTGCTCAATTGAAAATGGCACTACCTCGGACACGCGTTACGATTCTTTGCATGGACCAACTATCCGAAGCTAGTAGTCCAGGTTACTAGATATCTTTACGCACGCGATAGATCGTGCAAGCAAGTGGTGCAAGAGAGATTTTTACTGCTGATGGCTTTCCTTGAGCATCCTCAATGACAGTCGCACCAAGCGAGACCTTACCTGAGCCGCCATAGCGTGCATCATCAGAGTTAAAGAGCTCTTCAATAGTTTGTACACCTCGCAGATGAATGAGGTACTCCTGATGATAGGTAGGGGTGAAGTTGAAAACACAAAAGAGCTCTTCATTACTTGCGCCTGGAGCTTTTCTACAAAACGAAATGACACTATTTCTTTCATCGCGAAAGTCAACCCACTCAAAGCCTGTGTGAGCAAAGTCATCTTGCCACAGCTCGCGCGTTTTTTGATAAAAATGGTTCAGCTCTTTGACAACTGTTTGCATGCCACTGTGTAGTGGGTATTGTAAAAGCATCCACTCGATTTCTCCCTCGGCATTCCATTCGTTCCACTGCCCTATCTCACCACCCATAAAAAAAAGTTTTTTTCCTGACATGCAGATCATGTAACTATACAAAAGGCGCAGGTTTGCAAATTTTTGCCACAGATCCCCTGGCATTTTACTGAGTAGGCTTTTCTTGCCATGCACCACTTCATCATGTGAAAGAACAAGTGTGAATTTTTCTGAGAAAGCATAAAGAAGGCCAAAAGTTAGGTCGCTGTGGTGGTAATGGCGATAAATAGGGTCTTTAGAAAAGTAGCGCAGCGTGTCATTCATCCAACCCATATTCCACTTCAAATCAAAACCCAGGCCATGATTTTTTAAAGAATGTGTGATACCAGTAAAGGAAGTTGACTCTTCAGCTATAGTCAGCACTCCTGGGAATTTATCATGCACAATTGAATTGGTATGTTTAAGAAATTCAATCGCCTCAAGATTTTCTTTGCCACCATATCGGTTTGGAACCCATTCACCCTCATTTCTGCCATAGTCAAGATAGAGCATCGAAGCTACAGCATCCACTCGTAAGCCATCGATGTGATAGATGTCGAGTAACAAAAGTGCACTTGATAATAAGAAAGCACTTACTTCATGTCTGCCAAAGTTAAAGATATTGGTCGACCAGTGCGGATGATGGCCCTGGCGTGGATCTTCATGTTCATACAGGCAGGTGCCATCAAAGCGAGCAAGTGAAAAGTCATCTTTCGGAAAGTGCCCCGGCACCCAGTCCACGATAACTCCAACCTCATTCTGATGCAAATAGTCTACAAAGTATTGAAAATCTTGCGGTGTGCCAAAACGTGACGTGATGGCAAAAAAACCAGTCACTTGATAGCCCCAAGATGGATCATAGGGGTGTTCTGTGATAGGCATAAGCTCCACATGCGTAAAGCCCATTTCTTTACAGTAAGCTGTAAGCTCACAGGCAAGTTCACGATAGTTTAGAAAATGGCCATGGAGCCGCTTCCAAGAGCCTAGGTGCACTTCATAGATGGACATTGGCACATTCACGCTCTCTGTTTTTCTCTTTTCCATCCAGCCGTTGTCGCCCCATTTGTAAGAGTCAATATCGGCAATGACTGAGGCTGTGTGCGGACGCATTTCAGAAGAGAGTGCATAAGGATCAGCTTTGATGCGCAGCTCTCCCTCTTGGGTGCGGATCTCAAATTTGTACTTCTCACAAGCTTTAAGACCGGGGACAAAAAGCTCCCAGACACCACAGCCACCAAGGCTACGCATCGGATTGACCCTGCCATCAAAAAAATTGCAATCAGAGACAAGTGAAACTGCTTTGGCTGAAGGTGCCCAGACAGTGAATTTCACACCTTCAACACCTTCATGGACGCACAGCCTTCCACCCATTTTTCTATGAAGATCATAATGAACAGATCTACCAAAAAGATGTTGGTCTACTTCACCAAAAGTAGGAAGAAAGGCGTATGGATCGTGTGCAAGTAGCCCATTTTGATGGTAGATGCGATAGTCTTTTACTTGAGTATCTGCCGGCACTTCATATTCAAACAATCCCATTTCATGAATCTGTTGTGCCTGTACAATTTGACCTTTGAATTCTAAAAAGACAGCACGGGCACCAGGACGAAAAAGACGGATCACCTTTTTATTGTGCTCCGAATGAAGCCCTAAAATAGAGTGTGGGTTGTGGCTAAAATCAACCATAAGTCTTTTCTCATATACATCAGGAACTAAGAGCTGCTTCATGGTGCTGTCCCGTCGTTTTATTTTTCAAAACGATCCAAAAGATAGCTCTCAT
>JAHFTM010000089.1 GCA_023269335.1 Chlamydiia bacterium | reverse complement strand
TTTAGAAAAATATGCTGAGAAAAGAGTGCAAAAACAAGTGGGGGTAAAAAGGCTAAAATAAGCAGGGCAATTTTGCGGATTCCATCTCTTTTTTTCATCTGCAGACCATCGGCCCAAAAATCAACCAAGCCTATGCCTACACCCAAAAACGAGGTGATGATAGCAAAAAAAGCAAAAGCCCTGGCAATCATCCATACAGCCGGATTGTGCGTAAAAAAATGGAGCGGATAGACCGCATCTCTTCCCTCATTAATGGTAGCAAGAAGTCCATGAGGGCCCTGTACCGGAACAATACCTAAAATAAGCCAAATCCAGGCGATGTAGACTACAAGCGTAATCGATGTTCCAAGCAAAATAGAAAGGCGAATTTTTTTTGCGTCATAATGCATCCAGCTTGCTAAGGTAGGAATCATCCCTTGATAGCCAAACGAAGTAAAAGCGATAGGAAAAGCTGGAAAAACAGCACTCCAGTTCACATGCGTTAAAAGAGAGCTGTTCAAGGAAGATATGCCTAAGGCAAGAAAAGTAAAATAGGCTATAAAAAGCCCACCAATACATAACTTGTTTATCGGATCGACAACTTTTTTCCCTAGTGCAATAAAGAAAATGAAAATAGCCGCAAAAGAAACTACTGTCATTTCAGGTGAAAAAGAGGTCACATCACCTAAAAGATTACTTCCACCTACAAGATAAGCGATCGAA
This sequence comes from Chlamydiia bacterium, assembly GCA_023269335.1. Taxonomy (GTDB): domain Bacteria; phylum Chlamydiota; class Chlamydiia; order Chlamydiales; family FEN-1388; genus JAHFTM01. The sequence continues at coordinate 6,798 of JAHFTM010000089.1, read as the reverse complement.
AGAGAATAAAAAAGAAAAAGATAGATCGCCCAAGCAAACATTTTCCCCCATTTCCCCAAGGTCTTTTTTGCCATGGTCAAAATGTTCACTTCTTCTTTCAACCAGATACTAAGCTCTGCGAACATGAGGCCGGTCGCTGCCATGAAGGCCCAGCATAAAAAAAGAACCAGCATCGACGGCATAAACCCCGCTTGCCCTGTGAGCACAGGAAGACCTAGCATCCCAGCACCGATCGAGGTGCCAGCTACCAGCAGTGTACCTCCAAGCGTGCTCAACTTCATCATCAAACTCCCTAATTAAAACATTATAGCAGAGAGCATAGCAAAATTCAGGGTTTAGAGACACTTGCAAAGTTTAAACCCAAGTTTTAATAGAAAGTGTCTCTTTATAGAAAAGAGCATACACTGATACAATGGGAGTTTACGTGATGTGCATGCTTTTGAGCAGTTTAAAAATAAGTTCAGCTCTCTCAAAAAGTACACATCCAGGGCTATATACAACACTTGCAAAAGTAAAAAACTTGTGTGTATGTCGCTCGATACACTTACCAATCGAGGCCACGAAAAATGGAAGAAATTCTTCTTAACATTGAAACCAAAGAAATACGCTACGCACATCTAAAAAATGGCACACTTCATGATCTTATCGTGGAAAGAAAGCGCGAACGGCAGATGACCGGAAATATCTACAAAGGCAAAGTAACCAATATCTTGCACAACATTCAGTCTGCTTTCATTGACATCAGTGAAGGTGAAAATGGCTTTATCCACATCTCTGATATCATCGAAAATACAAAGAAATTCGAAGAGATGTTCGATATGGACTTTGATCTTGACTATGACATCTCAAGTGTTGATACCAAGCAGACACAGAATCTAAAAATTGATCAAGTCTTAAAAAATGATCAATCGGTCATTGTACAGGTGGTGAAAGAGCCTATCGGCACAAAGGGCGCACGCCTGACATCGAAAATATCGCTTCCTGGCCGCTACCTTGTGCTGCTGCCAAACTCCCCTCACCGTGGCGTCTCCAGAAAAATTGAAGATCGTGGCGCACGCGATCGCTTAAAGCGCATCATTCGCTCATTTGACATGCCCCAAAATATGGGCCTGATCTGCAGAACAGCCAGTCAAAATGCAACTACTGACATGCTAATTATTGAGGCTCATGATCTATTAAAGACCTGGATGACCATTATGGAAAACTTCAACAAAACGCCAAAAGCGCACCTTTTGTATGAAGAGTCAGATATCATCAAACGCGCTGTAATGACCTGTGTCGACAAAAAATTCGATCGGCTTTTAGTAGATGACTACAATGTGTTTGATCACTGTAAAAGGCTTTATACTCCATATGCCCTTGAACATCCTTTGCGCATTGAATACTACCGCGACAAAATGCCGATGTTTGAGCGCTTTGCCGTGGAAAAAGAAATTGAAAGAAGCTTACGTCATAAAATCTGGCTGACAAGCGGTGGCTACCTTTATTTCGATCAGACAGAAGCAATGCATACTGTTGACGTCAACTCGGGAAGAAGTAAAAATTTTGACCGAGAAGATGTTGAAGAAACACTTGTACGTATTAACCTGGAAGCGGCAGAAGAAATCTCAAGGCAGCTGCGCATCCGCAATGTCGGCGGCTTGATTATCTGCGACTTTATCGATATGCGTTCAAGAAAAAATCAGCGCCGTGTGCTTGAGCACTTAAAAGACTGCATGAAAGAAGATGCTGCCAAATGTACCATTCTTGGCATGAGCGAATTTGGTCTTGTCGAAATGACGCGCCAAAGAAGTCGCGGTACGCTTTCGCAAACAATCTTCACAAACTGCCCCTACTGCCATGGCAGTGGACTCATTAAAACTCATGAGAGCATTTCCATTGAGATTGAGCGCGAATTGAAAAAAGTAATCAATTGCGGTCAGCAGTTTGCTTTAAAGCTTGTAGCCCATCCACAATTGATGCACTATCTTGATGAGGGTGACAAGGAGTTTTTGATCAGCGTTGCCGAATCACTCAATGCACGCCTTGAGTTTGAGACTCAAGATGAGTTGCATGTTAACGAGTACCGTTTTGTTTCTTCGATCAATCAAAAACTTATCGAAGTGTGATGGATAGCGACCCTATGAACCCATCACAGACGCCACCTGCTTTGAAGAAGTTTTACACCCTTTATCTCGAAGCTGGCAAAAAAAATGGTTTTTCTCCTGAGAAAATGAACTCTGTTTTCGCATACTTTTGCAAACTCGCTGCAGAACATGCGCAAAATCCCCTTCATTTTCAACCCTTCCATAAAGCTATTCGCGCGCCATTTGATTACTATGAGTTTGGCCATGATTTTGTTAGACCATTACTTGATTTTTCAAAAAGCTCACTTACCGGTGAAGACACCCTAAGAGCCATCGAAAAGACATTGGCTACAAAAGAAAATGTTATCTTGCTGTATAACCACCAAACAGAAATCGACCCGCAAATCATCAGTCTTTTTCTAGAAAAAAAATATCCCCAACTTGCCTCTGAAATGATTTTTGTGGCAGGCCACCGCGTTGTGCAAGACCCTCTGGCAACACCGCTGAGCTTGGGAAGAAATCTTTTTTGTATCTATTCGAAAAAATATATCGATCATCCTTCTGAAAAAAAGGCAGAGAAAATACAACATAACAGAAGAACGCTTAGCATCATGGAAGAGATGCTCTCTGAGGGGGGGAAATGCATCTGTATAGCCCCAAGCGGCGGAAGGGATCGGATGGACGAAAGTGGAAAAATTCTTCCCAGTGCTTTTGATCCAGACAGCATTGAGATGCTTTATTTGATAGCAAAAAAATCGGGGACAGCGTGTCATTTTTATCCTTTGTCATTGTACACATATCCTCTTTTGCCCCCGCCACAGGTCATAAACGTAGAGCTTGGCGAAGAGCGTTCTACATCATTTTCACCGGCTCATATTGCCTTCGGTGCCGAAATTGATATGGAAAAAATAACTCAGGGAATTACGGACAAGCAAGCAAAGAGAAAGTTGCGTGCAGAAAATATCTGGCAGCAGGTTGTCACAGCCTACAAACACTTTCCATCTTCTTAGGGGTATCGCGTCAGGAAATAACTTTTCGTCGCCTAACTGGGCTTATTCTGCGATCACTTGGAGCTGTTGTAGCAGCAGGTGGTGTTGACGGCGTCTGTGTAGTTGGAGTCGATGTAGAGGCAGGAGTTGCAGGCGATGTTGGCGAGTTGAAAGAAAAAGGTGAGGCAGGTGATTCTGGCGTGAATGGTGGTGCAAATTGAGTTTGTGTTGGAGTAGCTACTATAGATGATTCAGGAGTACGCGGTGACTGCGTCCCTTCGTGTGCCATCTGCGGTGATGTTGTGACAATACGTAGAGACGATATAGTTAGACTTTTCACTTTTTTAATTACAAGCTCAAGGAGCTTGCTGAGTAGCTTTCTTTCTAATGTAAGCTCTTCTCTTTCTTCTTTTGAAGCAGTTAACAGCTGACTATCAATTTCAGCCAAACGCTGCGGAACGGAATCTTTGAGAGCATTCAAAATCTCAAGGGGGGCCTCTTTTAACAAAGGCTCATACTGCAATGCAACAAGCCTTTGTATACCAGCATCTTCGCCTCCGCTTTGAACATCAGCGGTAAAGAGTGCTTGCTCCATTTCATTTCCCGTTCTCTCTGCAAATGGTCTTTGGGTTTCTTGTGCCAAGGCTTTCAACTGAGCAATTTCAGCATCCGCATTTTCTCCGCGGGCTTGCTTTTCGATATTTTTAAGCAGTAGCTCCTGCTCTCTCAGTGCTTTCTCATGCCTTTGAAGCTCACTTACAAGTGTCTCTCTTCTAGTATGTAGCTTTGCCATCTCTAACACATCAAGTCCACTTTTTGTAAGCTGAGCTTGAATTTTCTCAAGTTCTTTTGTCAGTTTTAAGACAATATTTCTCTCTCTTTCTATCAATTGACGAGCAGGCTCTTGAATGCTTTGTAAAGCGCGTCTTTCTCTTTTAAGAGACTCATTTAGCTCCACTCTTTTTGCAAGCGGGAATTCTCTAGCATTGAAGATCTCTTCAAGTAATTTTAGTTGACTAGGCTCTTTGCCACGTAAAATCTCTTCTTTGTCGTGCTGTAAAAGTGCTTTTTCTTGACCAAATTTGACAATCCTTTTAACTATCGGATCGATAATACCCTTTTCAGCATTTGTGAATTTCATCCCTTTGAGAATCTTATCGACAGCTTCTCGTTTTTCACTATCTTGCGTCTTGCCATCGCTTTTTAAGCCAAGAGCTTCAAGATAGGTATGAATTTTTTCCCTACAGTCTGCAGCATCTTGTAACTTCTGCAAGATCTGCGTAAAAAGCTGCATTTCTTCATGTGTTGGAAAAAGTTTTTCAAGAACCTTTTTATCTTCAGAAGTTACCTTCTGTGGATCTTTCAAGGCCTTATCAAGGATAGCTTTACCTTCTGTATTATTTTGAATTTTACTGAAAAGAGTATCAAATTTTTTCCTATCTTCGATAGAAAGTTCAAGCTTTGGAAAGATGATCTCTTCAAATTTCTTTTTCTCAGCACTTGAAAGACCCATATTTTGTACGATCAGTTCCAGTGCTTGTACTTTTTCTTTTCTCGAAAATTCATCAAATTGTGCTTTAGTAATATTGAAGAGCCTGTTTTGTTGGAATTTTTCAAGCTTACTATTGTAAAGAGCTGTCAAAAGAGCAATAGCCTTTCCTTTGAGAGGAAAGTCATCTCCTGATAAGAGCCTCTTTAAAAGTGCAAGTTCCTGCTTGCTAAGACCTGCAAGCTTTCCATTTTCTTCTAAAAGTGTATACGCTTGAACAATTTTAGCTTGGCCCCACTGCTGCAGCTGAACGACTGATAACTGCCCTTTTTCTCTATCTTTTAACTGCGGGCCCAGTCGTAAAAGCTTTTCTAAGTCATCACCATGAGGAAGTGCCTTTTGAAATTTTCTCACTTGGGCAACTTGTTGCTTAAGCGCTTCATCGGCAGTGACGCCTTCTAAAAATTCCTTTTTAAATGCATCTGAGAAAACAAGACGATACAAAAGATCTTGCTGTTCATCTGGTTCCAATGATCGAAATTCTGGAAGAGTGATAGTATTGGCAGCGTCGCGCTCTTCTTTTAAAAGAGAGTTAAATTTCCAGACTATCTCCTGAACATCGCCTTTATTAGTAAGACCTACAGTTGCGTGAACTACATCCACAATACGCTTTTTAGCCACATCATCAAGACCTGCAAAGGAAGCTGGGCTTAAACAGAAGCGCTCGTCCATATTCAAATGATCGTGCGCTTGTAAAAGAAGCCTAATCGCACTCTCTTGAGCCTCTTTAGACAGTGGCACCTTTTGAAATAGATCAATAAGCTCTGATGTTACATTTTTCCAGGCAGTTGTCGTCGAATCAGCTTTTGGAAGGTCTACTTTTTTTAAGAGCTTATAAAGCTCGCGTCGCTCTTTCTCAGCTTTCGGTGAGGAGAGTGCTACGAAAAGTAGGTGTGCTTTTTCTTCGGTAGTGAGCGCCTGAAAATTTTTAATCCTTGCCTGATCGATATAACTTTCCTGAACATCATCTTCATAAATAGTAATGGCAAAGTCTTTTAAAGCTCTCTCTGCAGTATCGCCAAGAGTGGCAATAGCGCTTCTAGCAAAGCTGCCAAGCGTCGTACCTGCGGACTCAGATAAACTCGCTAAACGATGGAGCGATGGCTGCACTAGCTTACCCATATAAGGGGCCATGATGCGCATACTTCTCGAGGCAGTCCTTGCCATGATTTTTACGACGAACTGCCCGGTAGTGTAGTCTACATAAGCCCCATAGACATTAATCAACGAAGGAATGTAGCTACCTACATAAGGAATCCAAGATGCCGCAGCTTCACCTGTTTTCTTAATATTGCGCAGCGTCTCATAGCCTGAGGCATAATCTGCAAAATGGTTAGTTTGACTTCTTAGAACTTCAAGATTCCCTTCAAGCATTGGTTGCACACCCTCTGCCCAACGAATTCGTTCTTGAATTGTACTTTGAAATGCGCGATGCATTTCTCCTACCTTATCAAAGTACTTTCTCGGAATTCTTGCCTGCGAAAGTAATTTACCGATAGAATTTTGCTGCAGCACCTTCAAGGCTTTTTGAGCATGCCTGGCTTCTTGAATTTTCCAGCTTAGCAAATCTATGTTTGTGGCTGCAGTCTGTATGTCTCTTACAAGATTTGCCGCTCCCTCTGCTTGCACAGAAAAAGTACTTTCAACTGGCCCTGGAACCACCGGCTCTTTAAAAATCCAGCCTGTCGTAGGAATTGCTTTAGTGACTTCAGCAACACAGCTTGTCCAATTCGATTGAAGCTGCTTGAACATTTCTTCATAAAATTTTACTGTTCCTTTTTTCATCCCTGGATTTGCCTTTAGGATCGTATCACAAATCGTTTTGTAGTTAAGCTCCATCAGGTTTTTAAGTTTCGAATCTGGATTTTTAGAGACAAAATCTGTGATATAAGGCCCAAAGTCTCTTTGCACTTTTCTAAGATAAGCTTCAAATTTTTTTCCGATCTTAGCAGCAGTAATTTTTTTACTTAAAAACTGCTCTTCTAAATGCTGAAGCTGCTTTGTCAATGGATCCATTCTTTGTGCGATGCTTTGGAGACCACCTGTTGCCTGTGCTAGGTAGCTAATCGCCGGAGCTACATAATCCCGAAAGGAAACTTTCTCAAAGTCAGAGATTTTTTTTTAAAACACCAAAAAGCCGCCCTTCCGTCCATAAAATGCCATCGATATACATATTTGATGCTTTTTTAATCCC
>JAHFTM010000005.1:11742-21624 GCA_023269335.1 Chlamydiia bacterium | reverse complement strand
TAGGTGGTATGAGTCGAGTGACCAATGATATACCTCCATTTACCATAGGAGCAGGTAGTCCATATCGTTTTGGTGGACTGAATCTTGTAGGGCTCAAGCGACATGGGTTTTCTCTTGCAAAGCGAAAGCTACTCAGTCAAGCCTTTCGTTTTATTTATCGTTCAGGACTATCTTTAAATGAAGCAATCGATGCAATTGTAGCGGAGCTCGAACCCATTCCGGAATTGATGCACTTCATTGAATTTTGTAAGTCTTCCAAAAGAGGACTCATTGCAATTCAAGGTGTTAAACATGTAAAAACAGATAATTCAGCTGAGATTGAAAACGCACTTGTGAATGCATGAAGATCATCTTTTTTGGTACACCTTCTTTTGCAGCAGCACATTTAAAGGTGCTTGTAGAAAATGGGGTTGATGTTGCGGCTGTAGTCACAAAGCCTGATCGACCACAAGGTAGAAATTTGCATAACCTTCCACCTGCGGTAAAAATAGAACATGCAGCTCTCATCCCCAACGTTCCGCTCTTTCAGCCTGAAAAATGTTCAACTCCAGAATTTGTAGAAATTTTACGGTCATTTGAAGCAGATCTTTTCGTTGTTGTGGCCTATGGAGAAATCATAAAACAGCAGGTACTTGACCTGCCGCGTCTAGGTTGCATTAACGTGCATGCAAGTTTGCTTCCAAATCATCGAGGGGCCGCGCCCATTCAGCGCAGTTTGATGCATGGAGATAGAGAAACTGGAATCAGTATTATCAAGCTGGTTTTAAAGATGGATGCAGGTGATATTCTTCTAACAGAAAAGATTTCTATCGATCCTAATACTACCTTCCCAGAACTAGAAGAGGCACTTTGTAGCCTAGGATGCAAGTGCCTGTTGCAAGTGATCAATGATATTGCAACGGGGAGGGGGACTGTGCTTCCACAAGATCATACTCTTGCAACATTTGCTGATAAAATAACACCTCAAGAATGTCAAATCAATTGGGAGTTGCCTGGTTTGCAAGTGCATAATCTCATCAGAGCAGTTACGCCACATCCAGGCGCATGGAGCTATGTTTTTGTGCGTGGGCAAAAAAGGCGTCTCAAAATTTTACGCTCTGAGTACTTCCCAGAGCTGAATCAACCACCAAAAACTCTTGTTTTTAAAGCCAAAGATGACCTGGCAGTTGCGTGTCATAAGGGCGGAATTTGGCTTAAAGAAGTTCAGCTTGAAGGCAAGCAAGTGATGCCGATTGAAGAACTTCTTAAAAGCATTTCAAGTACAGAATTTTCGTTGTCATAAGTAAAGTAACTGTTCACTGCCTACAAAATCTAGTAGTCTAAATATCTAGCAAAAATCTGGTAGATGCAGAAAGTATTTGCAATCAAAGAAAGGAAGGTCGTATTTTCGTGATCAGTTTGTCTGGGGTGTGACCCATTGAACGCATGTATTATGGCCCCAGATGCAATTGAGCATTATTACTGAAGGATGAAAGTTATGGCTGATGTAGAATTATCACTTCCTGTAAACCTACGCGCGGTTATGCAAGACCTACCTGCAATTGCGGCAAAAGGTTTATCACGTACACTTGATGAGGCAGTGTGCGGTGCACTATGTTTCTGGGGTCACGCAACAACTGTTGTTACAGGGATGTCAGGAGTAGTTAGTAGTGTTAGTAAATCACCTGACGCTCTTAAAAATACTCTGAGCAGTGTAGTAAGTTTGGTGGACGCGTCGAAATTTTTCAAACCAATCAGCATTTCTCAAGGTGCTGTGAAGGTGTTTTCGACTGTAGAAAACTTTATTTCAGTGACTAAGATTGTTCAGTCAACTGATTATTTTGTAAATGCGAAATTCCTCAAAGATCTTGATAAAGGAAAACCATTTGGTGTTGTTGCTGAAGTCTGTTTTGCAGCAGCTCGTGTAGGAGTTGTAGCACTTTGGGCAGCTCAGCTTCAATTAGTCAATCTAGGAATGGTTACAAATGCAGTAGCTAAAATACCTGTATTTGGCCAAATGATTTTGAAAGCAGGTATGATGCCTGCAATAGAAATCCTTTTCATTGGCGGTATCGTCGGTTGCATAATCGAAGATGCAAGAGTCCTTTTAAGAGGCGAAGAAATAGCCTACCGAATTGTTGATCTTGTCAACCTTGTTGCAGAAGGCGCTATCCTTGGATGTCTTGTCGTTGGCGGATTTAATCCGATTGTCCTTGGAGTGCTTGGTGTTATTGCAGGTGGCACAGGTGTAGCTGCATTTTTGCTAGAACCACTGCCGGAAAAAGGTGCTACTGACAATCATAGCGTAGCTATGGGTATAGCATCTGCGGGTGGATCATCTGTAAGTGCTCCTGGTGGAGCTAGTGTTGCTGGAGCAGCAGTATAGATAGCTATCTATTAAATTTTCAAATGTAAAAAGTAGAACGAAAATATATAACGTTTAGGAGAAAATACATGAACGCAAACCCAATGCTAGATGTAGTGTCAAATGTAGTCTATTACGGCTTTGACTGTGCAGCCAAAATGACTAAAGATACTGAAGCCCTCACTCAACTTTGCCGTTTGTTTAACACAACAGTTAGCTATGTCAACTTAGGTGTTGATGCAGACCGTAAAGTACTGCAGCCGCTTGCAGCTACAGTAAAAATTGTTACTGAGTTTGCAGCAGCTCGTAGCTGGGTTTCCAAGGCAAATGCACTGCTTTCTGGCGACGCGGCTGGAAAAAGGGCAAATGGAACGTGGTCTGATGAACGCGTCATTTGGCTTACAGAAGACGTTTCAATTCCAAACTTTTTAAAGATTATAAGCATGACGAGCTTGCTTGCTTCGGATGTGCTTGGCACGATGAAGTGGTTGGATAGTCTCCAGCTTATGAATCTTGGAAAGATTGTGTCATTCGTTGGCAATACGCCTGTATTAGGCTCAATTCTGATCGGTGTGACGCTAGAAAGTGCAAGACAGACTTTGGGTATTGTTGGTTTTGTGCTAGACATTGCTGATGCGGGAAGAGACATTATGCAAAACGGACTTAGTTACTACAACATCGTTCAAGTTGTTGGTAATATTGCGAAGATTACGGGTATTGTTTTGGTAACAGCAACGGGTAACTTTGTTGTCATTGCACTTGTTGCCAATGGAACAGCAAGTCTTTGCTTTCTTGCACGATTCGCTATGAAACACTATCAAATTGCCTGCTAGGGTACATTTTCAGTACAGCATGGAATATGTCTTCGGGGCCGACAATTGTCGGCCCCTTTTATTTCTAACACCACATTTTATAGCTTGAGTGAAGCTCCTTGGATGAGGCAGCTTAACGCCGCTTTTTTCGCTAGCGGCTCGAACGTAGGTAAACGTGCGCACCTATGTGGGTATTGCTAAACCACTACATTCCAGAAGCTCACCTGGCACGTTAAATTGAAAATGCCTCTACAGATAGACAAATAGGTCTATAATATGTTGTAGATGTGTTTAAGAAGTAGTAAGAAAAAGTGTTTTAAAGGATGAAGCGGTAAAAAAGTTCTTGAAAGGGTCGATTTACACAAAAAATCGATTGTGCGCGTGTGGTAAATACGACTTTGCTGAAATTATAAAATGTGCTCAAGGCACATATTGTTGATTCACAGTATTGTGAGAGAGTGCTTTAGACAAACCTGAAGGATTTTTATTGTGAGAAATGTATCGGTTTGCTACTCTTTTCGTTTCAGTTCTTTCTTTTCGCACACTTGGGCTTTAACGTAAATGAGAAAATGTTAAGTGCCTTTTGCTTGTTCTATATGAAAGAAATGTGTATGATTTCCGGGCAATATGCAAAATTTGAGACAAATTCGCAATTTGCTCACTAATGATTAAGGGAACGTTATGGAAAAAGCAGCACCCAAAAAGTCGAGCTTAAAGCTCCTGGGCAAAAAATGTGGAATGATTCAAATGTTTGATCAGAGTGGTCAAGCAGTACCATGTACAGTTATTCATGCAGAACCAAATATAATTACGCAAATTAAAACTGCGCAAAATGATGGCTATGATGCCATTCAACTCGCATTTGATGAAATTCGAGTAAAAGATGCCCGTACGATTGCAAACAGATGTTCAAAGCCTTTAAGAGGGCATTTTGCAAAAGCAGCAGTTCAGCCATGCCGTCATCTTATTGAAGCGCATGTTGAAGATGTGTCGCAGTATGCGTTAGGCCAGTCTATCAGCGTAACTCTCTTTCAAGGGGTTGCTTATGTTGACGTAGTTGGCGTTTCTAAGGGTAAGGGCTATCAGGGTGTAATGAAGTTGCATGGATTTAAAGGTGGACCTGCTTCGCATGGTTCTGGCTTTCATAGACATGCTGGATCGACTGGTATGAGAAGCTCGCCAGGTCGCTGTTTGCCTGGTGGACCAAGACCAAGTCATATGGGTGACGATAGAGTTACCGTGCAAAGTCTTAGGGTTGTCGCGATTGATGAAGCGAATAACCTTATCATGGTAGAGGGAGCGACACCAGGGGCCCGTGGTGGGTTGCTTGTGATAAGCGAAGCAAAAAAGAAAAAGAGCAAAAAACACTAAGAGGCAGAGGGAACAACCGTGGCAACCAAACGAGAGAAAGAACAAGCTGAGCCAGCTGAAGTAAAAAAAGCCAAAACTACGACTGCGTCTGCGACTGCAAAAAGCAAAACTGCAAAAGCGAAAGTTGTAAGCGAAAAAGATACAAGTAAGAAGAGTGCTAGTGCCAAAGCTGCAAATAAAGAAGCTGTAAGTAAGAAAACTGAAAAGTCAGAATCGAGTTCTGAAAGCGGCGCTGTATTGAAGAAGTATAATTTGGATGGAAAGCAAGTTGGTACTGTAGAAGTATCAGGAGAGCTTAGTCAAACAATAGTTAATAGCCAATTAATTAAAGACTATATTGTAGCTCTAAGAGCTAATGCACGTCAGTGGTCAGCTAATACCAAAGGTCGTTCAGAAGTCAATCATTCAACAAAAAAGCCGCACCCTCAAAAAGGTGGTGGTAGATCGCGCCAAGGTTCACTCGCTGCACCGCAGTACAAAGGCGGAGGAAGAGTGTTTACTCCAAAGCCAAAATTCAATCAACATGTTCGTATCAACCAGAAAGAAAAGCAACTTGCGATTCGAGCACTTATTGCTGAAAAAATCCGCGATGAGCGAATGGTTGTTTTAGAGAACGTACAAATGGCAAAGCCGCAAACAAAGATTATAAATACTTTTTTCAAAAGTACTTTGAAGGGAAAAAGAGTTCTCTTTCTCGCCGAAGGTTCCTTTGCAGAAGTAGATAACGAAGGCAAAAAAGAGCGAGTAAGCATCCATTCAAATGCACATGAAAATATGAAACGAAGCCTACGTAATATACCTAAAACTGAGTTTCGTCTTGTGCAAAACATAAGTGGATATGATGTGTTGGTGGCTCATGATATTGTAATTACAGAATCAGCAATGAATCAGCTCAATGAATGGCTCTTGAAGGATGAGGGATAAGGCAATGAATCAAAAAAATCAAACAAATGCATATGCAATAGTGAAAAGACGGTACATCACTGAAAAATCAACTGTCTTGTCATCATTAAAAGACGCAAAAAGTAATGCATCTTTGAGACGCTGTGAAAGTCCAAAGTATGTTTTTTTAGTTGACCCAACGGCTAATAAATCTCAAATTGCAAACGCGATTGAGGAAATTTATAAAGCAAGAGGTGTGAAAGTACGTGCAGTGAATACTATTATTGTGAAGCCAAAGCACTATAATCAACGCGGTTCACGTAATGCAGGTAGATCAACGTTGATTAAAAAGGCAATAGTGACACTTGCAAACGGAAATTCACTGGAAGATTAATTTTATATAGGAACTCAGGCAATGCTGAAAAAATTTCGTCCAATCACACCCGGGACAAGAAAGCTCGTTCTCTCGATGAATGAGCAGCTGACACGCATAGATGGGAAGCGTGCTACCGTAAAGCCAGCAAAAGCTTTACTAGCAACAAAAAAGCGTACAGGTGGAAGAAACAATCATGGTCGTATTACTTGTCGACACCAAGGTGGCGGGCATAAAAAACACTATAGAGTTGTAGATTTCAAGCGAGATAAGCTTGATATTCCAGCTAAAGTGCATGCCATTCAGTATGATCCAAATAGATCAGCTTTCCTTGCTCTTTTACATTATGCCGATGGCGAAAAGCGCTACATTATAGCTCCAGCCGACTTGAAAGCAGGCGATCAGGTTCTCTCGAGTGATTTGCATCCACTGTTTACATCAGGATGCACAACACCTTTAAAAGCTATGCCAATTGGTTCTGTGATTCATAACATCGAAATGATACCTGGAAAAGGTGCAAAACTTGTTCGTTCAGCAGGACTTTCTGCTCAGTTAATGGGTCGAAATAATGGCTATGCTTCAATTCGCCTTCCTTCTGGTGAAATGCGCATGATCAGTGAGAATTGCAGAGCAACATTTGGTGTTGTATCCAATGCAGAATACAATGTTCGCATAGAAGGAAAAGCAGGAAGAAATCGTTGGAAGGGGATTCGTCCAACAGTTCGAGGAACTGCTATGAACCCTGTAGATCACCCGCACGGTGGTGGTGAAGGTAAACATAACGGGTATATCCCGCAAACCCCATGGGCAATGCAGACAAAAGGCTATCGCACACGGGCAAAACGTAAAGTTTCAAACAGATTTATCATTAAGGATCGAAGGGTCAAATAAGTCATGGGAAGATCATTAAAAAAAGGACCTTTTGTTGACCATCATTTACAGAAAAAAGTAAGTGACCTCAACGTAAAAAAGGAAAAAAAGACGATTAAAACGTGGTCAAGAAGATCGATGATTGTCCCAGAGATGATTGGGCATACATTCGATGTATATAACGGTCGCAAGTTCATATCAGTTTTCGTTACAGAAAATATGGTAGGACATCGACTTGGTGAATTTTCACCAACGAGAACATTTAAAGGTCATCCGCTTAAAAAAGCGGTAGCTACTACAACCGCGTAAGGGATTAAGAGATGGATCAATTTCAAGCTGTAACAAAGCATGTTCGTATTAGCCCGAGAAAGGCAAGACTTGCAGCAGATTTAATTCGTGGATTGCCTGTACATCAGGCACGTCTACAACTAGAGACATGTGGTTTAAAAGGCGGCCGTTTGTTGCTAAAGACACTAGCAAGTGCGGTTGCAAATGCTGAGATGCGCTCAAATACAAGTGCAGAGAAGTTAAAAGTACAAGAAATACGCGTTGATGAAGGTCCACGAATGAAGCGTGCAAAACCGCGCAGTCGTGGAAGTCGCCATCCTTTCTTAAAAAGGATGAGCCATTTTACTGTTATCGTTGCCGAGGCAGAGGGAGAGGGGAGTAAATAATGGGTCAGAAAACAAATCCAGTAGGTTTTAGATTAGCGCTTAATAAGGGCTGGAAATCACGCTGGTACGCAAACAAGGAAGAATTTGGAACTCTGTTAATCGAAGATAGGCTTATCCGAAATACTCTTATGGGTAAGGCGTGCTGTGCTGGAACATCCTCGATTACTATTCGCCGAATGAGCGATAAAATTGAAATCACAATTCACACTGCAAAGCCTGGTTTGGTTATTGGCAAAAAGGGCAGTGAAATTGATGTACTGCGAGCTGAGTTATCCAAACTTACTGGTAAAGATGTCTGGATTGAAGTTGAAGAAATCAAGCGCCCTGACTTAGATGCAAAAATTGTAGCAGACGCAATTGCAAAGCAGCTGGAAAGAAGAATTCCTTTCCGAAGAGCAATGAAAAAAGCAATGCAAAGCGTTTTGGAAGCAGGTGCATTAGGGGTTCGAGTACAGGTATCTGGCCGACTTGGTGGTGCTGAGATTGCAAGGCGCGAATGGTACAAAGATGGAATTATTCCTCTTCAGACAATGAGAAGCGAAATTGATTTTGCTTTAGGACGTGGTGAAACTACGTATGGTTCAATTGGTGTAAAGGTATGGATCAATCGCGGTGAACCGAGTGTAGCTTTGAAGAAAACTAAAGCTGATACAGCTGTAAGCCAAGCAGCAGGAGCATAAGACTATGACATTGATGCCAAAGAAGACAAAACATCGCAAAATGCAGAAAGGTACGCGTGCTGGTCTAACAAAAGCAGCTGCTTTCATTGATTTTGGTGAATATGGGATGCAAGTTCTAGAGCGCGGCTGGATTACAAGCCAGCAAATTGAAGCTTGTCGTGTAGCAATCACTCGATTTTTTAATAGACGTGGTAAAGTGTGGATACGCATTTTTCCTGATAAGCCGGTGACAAAAAAACCAGCTGAAACTCGTATGGGTAAGGGTAAAGGTAACCTGGATCATTGGGTCGCGGTAGTAAAGCCAGGTCGCATTTTATTTGAAGTTGCAAATGTGCCTCGTGATGTGGCGCAAGACGCTCTCAGGAGAGCAGCAGCAAAGCTTGGACTAAAAACACGCTTTGTTGAACGAGTAGAACGAGTATAGAAAGGATTTACAAATGTCAGACGCAAAAGAGCTAAGACAACTATCAGATGATGAGATGTTAACGCTTTTAGAAGAAAAAAGAAGTAAAATTTATCAGCTTAAATGTAGCTTCGCGAAGAATGATAAAGAGGCAAAGCCGCATTTTTTACATGAAGAGAGAAAAAATATAGCTCGAATTCATACAATACTTCGGATGAGACAAATTGAGGCAGGAAGGTAGCAAATGAGTCAAGAAGATATCCGTCAAAATCGACGTGAAAAGCAAGGCGTTGTTGTATCGAATAAGATGCAAAAAACTGTTGTTGTAAAAGTGGATCGTAAGTTTCGTCATCCGCAATATGACAAAGTAATTGTTCGCTCGAAGAAGTATTATGCGCATGATGAATCTGGCTCACTGAAAGCAGGGGACGTAGTATCAATCATGGAAACTCGTCCACTTTCAAAATTGAAAAGATGGCGCGTGACTTCAGTAGTTGAAAAAACTCAAGCAAATGTTGCTGAATAAGCAAAAAGCGGTAAGGAGAGAGTAAAAGGGTATGATCCAGCAAGAGACAGAATTAAAAGTAGCGGACAACAGCGGAGCAAAGCGAGTGAAGTGCTTTAAAGTGCTTGGTGGTTCCAAAAGAAGATATGCTCAAGTCGGCGACATTATTGTTGCTTCAGTTCGCGAAGCAGAGCCAGACAGTTCCATAAAAAAGGGTGATGTGGTTCGTTGTGTTATTGTGCGCACGAAAAAGCATATACGCCGTAAAGATGGATTTATTCGATTTGACACGAATAGCTGCGTGATCATTGATGAAAAAGGGAATCCAAAAGGAACAAGAGTGTTTGGGTCTATTGCACGCGAAGTGAAAGACCGCGGTTATGTAAAAATTGGCTCATTAGCCCCAGAAGTGATCTAAGGATAGGGTATCATGAAAGAGAAAAATTCACGTTCGAAAAAGATTCGAAAAGGCGACAAAGTTGTAGTTACTACTGGCAACTGCAAAGGTCAAACGGGAACTATACTGAGATTTGTTGAAGATCGAGTGATAGTGCAGGGACTTAACTTGAAGAAAAAGCATGTCAAACCATCAGAGGCAAATCCCAAGGGTGGTTTTGTTGAAATAGAAGCTCCAATTCACGTCTCCAACGTATGTGTTTGTGACGAAAATGGCGCTCCACTTAAGTTAAAATTAGCCCGCCAAAATGATGGCAAAGGGCAATTGTATTACATGAAAGATAACAAGACAGTTATCTACAGAGAGACAAAATCTCCTAAGTAAGGAATAGGAAAGCAATAGATGGACAATTTGAAAAATCGCTATCAAAAGAGCGTTAAATCTGAGCTTAAAGCTAAGTTTGGCTATAAAAATCCGATGATGATTCCTGCCTTGAAAAAGGTAGTCATCAGTATGGGTCTTGCTGAAGCAACAAAAGATAAAAATGCAGTGCAAGATCACATCAATGAGC
>JAHFTM010000005.1:0-11732 GCA_023269335.1 Chlamydiia bacterium | reverse complement strand
GCTCTTGTCTGGTCAGAAGCCTATTATAACAAAGGCTAAGAAGGCAATTTCCAACTTTAAACTCAGAGAAGATCAAGCGATTGGTTTAAAAGTTACGCTTCGCGGAAAAAGAATGTTTGACTTCCTTGAGCGTTTCTGCAATATTGCTTCCCCAAGAATACGAGATTTCCGTGGTTTTCCATCTAAGGCTGATGGAAGTGGAAATTTCTCACTTGGCTTAGAAGATCAACAGATATTCGCAGAGTTGAATTTGGATAAAGTAAAGCGCGCGCAAGGTATGAATATTACATTTGTGACGAGTGCAGAAACAGACGAAGAATGTATTGAACTCTTAAGATTGCTAGGGATGCCGTTTAAAGATATGCCGGTAGTTATTCCTACTATGCAGAAAATTGAGAAGAAGGAAAAGGAAATAGAGGGTAAAAAAAATGTCCGTAAATGATCAACTTGCCGATTTTTTAACGCGAATTCGAAATGCTACAAGAGCAGGCCATCGTTTTGTGGATGTTCAATTTAGCGTAATGAACCAAAATATGGCGCAAGTGCTTTGTGAGCAAAAATTTGTAGAGCATTTCCTCGTCAAGCATGAAGATGGAATCGGAACTATTCGTCTTTTCCTTCGCTATATTGATGGCAAAGATTCACTTATTCGCGGTATCCGAAAGATTTCAAATCCAGGACGTCGTAAATATGTTGGATATGCGGAGATTCCACGTGTGTTTAACGGTTTGGGAATATCTATTCTTTCCACATCCCAAGGTGTTCTCGTTGGACACGAAGCGCGTAAGCGAAAAGTGGGTGGTGAATTATTGTGTTATGTTTGGTAACTGAAAAAAGGTAAAAGAGATGTCACGCAAAGGTCGAATGCCAGTCCCTCTACCAAAGGGCGTAGAAGTAATAGTTGCAGGAAAATCAGTTTCAGTGAAAGGCCCTAAAGGCACTTTAACTCAGGAACTTGTTTCTGGCATCATTTTGAATATAGAGCCAACTCAAGTGCTCGTTTCCGTAGAAGGTGATGGGAGTGATTCCCGTCGTTTTCATGGTCTTTATCGCGCGCTGATCAGCAATATGATTGTAGGTGCCTCAACAGGTTTTGAGAGACGTCTTGAAATGGTTGGAGTGGGTTATAGAGCTGCAGTTCAAGGTAATCTTTTGGATCTGCAAATAGGTTTTTCTCACCCAACAAAGCTTCCTATTCCGCAAGGAGTTCAGGTAAAGGTTGATAAAAACACAGTCATTACTATCACTGGAACTGACAAGCAACAAGTTGGTCAGTTTGCAGCAGAAGTACGTGCTATGCGACCCCCAGAACCTTATCAGGGTAAAGGTATTCGCTATGAAGGTGAATATGTAAGAAGAAAAGCTGGAAAAGCTGCTAAAACTGCGAAATAATTAGGATTCGTGAAGATGGACAAAAGTACTGTAAAAGCTCATCAGGTAAAAATCAAGAGAGCATATCGAGTTCGAAAGCATGTGAGAGGAAGCTCTCAAAAGCCTAGAATGTGCGTTGTCAAGACTAATAAGCACATTCAGGTGCAAATTGTTGATGACGAAATTGGGAAGACCCTGACAAGCATATCGACGCAATCAAAAGCTTTGAAAAATTCTGAATTCAAGAAAAAGAATAAAGCCACTGCAAAAGTTCTTGGTGAAAAGATAGCCGAACAAGCGCGTGGTCTTGGGATCCTTCAGGTTGTTTTTGATCGTGGTCCATATAAGTATCATGGTATACTTGCTGAACTTGCAACTGCAGCTCGTGCAGGTGGATTACAATTTTAAATTATAGATTAGGGTAAGCTGAAATGGCTAAAGCAGAAAATTCAAAAGAACATCAAAAGTCAGATCGACCAAAACGTGACGGAAAACGTGATGGACGACGCGATACTGCAAATCGAGATAGTACAAGTTCAGATCTCATGGAAAAAGTGCTCTATATCAATCGTTGCTCCAAAACAGTGAAAGGTGGACGAAAAATGAGTTTTTCCGCACTGATTCTTGTTGGTGATGGTAAAGGACGAGTAGGATATGGCTTTGCAAAGGCCAATGAATTGACAGAGGCTATCCGTAAAGGTGGAGAACTTGCTAGAAGAAATCTACAAACTATACAGTTAGAAGGTGCAACTATACCACATGATGCACATGTGAAGTGGGATGGAGCAACTGTCTATATGAGACCTGCATCAGCAGGTACAGGTGTTATTGCTGGTTCAAAAGTGCGAGCTATTTTAGAATTTGCCGGAGTAAAAGATGTGATGGCGAAAAGTTTTGGTTCAAGCAATCCTATAAACCAGGTTCGAGCTACATTTAAAGCTCTTTTAAGTTTAACGAATCGCAAGAAAGTAATGCAAGCAAGAGAGGCTGTCTAAAAATGCAACTTAATTCTTTAGAAAATGCAACAAGACCATGGAAAAGACGACGTCGAGTTGGTCGTGGCGTAGGCTCAGGACTGGGCAAAACTTGTGGGCGCGGAGTAAAAGGCGCTGGATCTCGTTCAGGCTGGAAAAAGCGTGAGCGTTATGAGGGTGGTCAGATCCCTTTATATAGAAAATTACCTGAAAGAGGTTTTACTAGAGGTCGTTTCCAGAAGAAACTCGAATGTATAAACCTTGCTCAAATTGATAGAATGTATTCAGATGGCGAAGTAGTGAACGTTGAAACTTTAAAAGAACACAATTTTTTTAAAGGGCAAGTTCATGGTGTTAAGATTCTCGCTGAAGGTGAACTTACTAAAAAAGTTCGTTTTGAAGTGCAAGCAATCTCGAAACAGGCTGAAGAAAAGCTGAATAAAGCTTCTCTTACCTTTGTGATCGTTAAGTAGTTTTACCTGTTCTTAAGATTTCTACATGAAATGTGATTATGTATAATGCGCTCCAAAGAGTATTTCAAATTCCTGAGCTGAGAACAAAGATTTTCTTTACTTTAGCTCTACTTGCGATTTATCGCATAGGTGGTTTTGTACCAGTGCCTGGAATCAATGGTGAAGTGGCGTTAAGCTATTTTCAGCATGCGACAGGCGGCGGTCAAAACTTGTTTCAGTTGGTCGATATTTTTAGCGGTGGTGCCTTTTCCCACATGACTGTTTTTGCTTTGGGTGTTGTTCCATATATATCTGCTTCCATTATTTTGCAGTTGCTTATGGCTCTTATACCTTCATTGCAAAGAGAAATACGAGAAAATCCTGAGTATGGTCGTAGAAAAATTAATCGATGGACACGTCTTGGTACACTCATGCTGTCGTTTATACAAGCGACACTTTTTGCCAAGTATGCCATGCAAATTAACCAAACAAATCCTGGGATCATTTCGTCAGATTTACTATCGACGACAATCTTTGGCGCTGCTTGGCTTTACTATTTGATTTTTATTGCTACGATGACGACAGGTTGCGTCCTTTTGATGTGGATTGGTGAGCAGATCACAGAAAAAGGTATAGGTAATGGCATGAGCTTAATTATCTGTATCGGTATCTTGTCTCAACTGCCCTCAACAATTGGCTTAATTATACAGCAGTTGAATTTGGATAGTCCTGAGCCTGGTCAGCTTTCGTTTTTTTCGATACTGATCCTCTTTTTCCTTTTTGTTGCGGTAGCGGTTGGAACAGTATTTATCATTCAAGGTCAGAGAAGAATTCCTTTGCAGTATGCAAGAAGGGTAGTAGGAATGCGCGAAGTGCAGTCAGTTGGTACTTCATACATACCTTTGAAAGTGAACTATGCAGGTGTAATACCTGTTATTTTCGCCTCCTCTATTTTGATGTTTCCTGCAACGTTAGGTCAGTTTGTAGGGGTGGGAAATTGGATAGGGCAAGTGGCTAGCTGGTTTTCGCCAGGTTCTACGATGTATCTTATTTCCTATGTGATACTGATTATATTTTTTACCTACTTTTGGACTGCTACACAATTTCGTCCCGATCAGATTGCATCGGACATGAAGAAGAATGGGGCGTTTATTCCTGGAGTACGCCAAGGTAAACATACTCAAGACTACTTAGAGAATGCAATGAGTAGCATTACCTTGATTGGTGCTTGTTTACTTGCGCTCATTGCGGTGCTACCATCAATTATTGGCAGTCTTATGAATGTCTCTTCCTCTATAAGCTATTTCTTTGGAGGAACAGCGCTGTTGATTTTAGTGGGTGTGGTGCTGGATACGATGAAGCAAATTGAGTCACATCTTCTCATGAAACGCTATGAAGGTTTTATGAAAAAGGGTCGTGCACGTTAGTGCATATAGTTAAGAGTTAAGGAGCCACTTTTGTGAAGAGTGGTTCTTCAGTAGAAATTGTTGCAAGAAATTGCACTTTTTAGTTACAATTTTTGGATATTTTTAGATCAGGAGAGCAAAATGCCTCGAGTAGTAGGTGTCGATATTCCAGACAATAAGAAGATAGAGGTAAGCCTTACCTACATATATGGAATAGGACCAAACGTAGCGCAAGAGATAGTTAAAAAATTAAAGCTGAATCCAGTACTGAGAGCTCATCAGCTTTCGGCTGATGATATCGGACGTTTAAATGCAATTATTCAATCTGACTATATGGTTGAAGGGGATTTGAGAAGACAAGTTCAAAACAACATTAAGCGTTTAGTGGGAATTCATTGTTATCGTGGGATCCGTCACCGTTTGGGACTTCCCGTTAGAGGTCAAAGGACTAGAACAAATTCTAGAACACGAAAAGGTCCTCGTAAGACAGTAGCTGGCAAAAAAGCAGCACCAAAAATGTAAGCACAGTAATTTATTAAGATGAGAGAGGTTGTCCATTGAGTACGAATAAGCAACAAACAACTGCGCCAGTTAAAAAGGGGACCAAAACAAAAAAGCGTGTAGCACGTAATGTCCCAATTGGAATTGTTTTTGTACAAGCAACATTCAATAACACGATTATCGCTATCACAGACCCGTCAGGACATGTTGTTGCCTGGTCATCTGCTGGCAAATCTGGCTATTCCGGATCGAGAAAGTCTTCAGCTTTTGCTGCTACAGTAGCAGCTCAAGATGCTGCAAAGCTTGCCATGGCGCTTGGTATGAGAGAAGTTGAAGTGAATTTAAAGGGTCCTGGAGCAGGGCGTGAGCCTGCTGTTCGCGGACTTCTTAGTGCTGGTCTTGCGGTCACTTGTATTCGTGACAATACCCCAGTTCCTCATAACGGCTGCCGCCCTCGTAAGCGCCGTCGAGTATAAGTTTACGAACAACTAATTGGAGAGGTGACCCTCATGCTGGTGAATTTCGGCAGAATTGAAAAGCCCCGTAAGATACTTGTTGACGAAGAAAGTGCAACAAATACGTTCGCACGTTTTTTTGCAGAGCCGTTTGAACGTATTATCGGCCATAGTATCGGCAATGCGGTCAGGCGCATACTACTTTCATCGCTTGAAACCCCAGGAATCATTTCCGTACGAATTGAAGGGGTTCCACATGAATTTATGGCGATTGATGGTATTGCAGAAGACATGACAAACATAGTCTTAAATCTTAAGGGCGCATTGTTACGTTGTCTTCCAACTGAAGATATTGAATATAATCGCGATCCAAGGATTATGACGTCAATGATCGATGTTTCACAAAGTGATCTTGATAAGAACAACGGCCAGGTGAAGATTACATTTGGTGATATTATACCTGAAGATGTGTTTGAGATTGTTAATCCACAACTTCACATATTGACTGTGACAAAGCCGATGAAGCGTCAAATAGACCTGCGTGTAGGCTATGGACGTGGTTATGTCTCATCTGAGAGACATATTATACCGAACAAGATGATGGATGAGATCGTTATAGATACGAGCTTCTCTCCTGTTAGACTTGTGAATTACTTTGTTGAAAATACACGTGTTGGACAAGATACCGATTATGATCGTTTAGTTATCGAAGTAACAACAGATGGTAGATTAACGCCAGTAGAAGCACTTTCATTTGCAGCACAAATTGCAATCAAAAACTTGGATATTTTACATCAGGTGAATGCTGCGGATTTAATTTTTGATCAAGAGTCCAGACAACATCGTTCAGATGATGACGAGCTTCTTGATAAATTGCTTCTTAGAATTGATGAAATCGAACTTTCAGTTAGGTCTACGAATTGTCTTGCATCTGCAAATATTGATACGATTGCAGAGCTTGTCTGTATTCCTGAAAAGAGAATGTTAGAGTTCAGAAATTTTGGTAAAAAATCACTGAATGAAATTAAAGCCAAGCTTTTTGAGATGAATCTTGGTTTGGGTATGGATCTTATTAATTTCGGGATCAATCCGGACAATGTGAAGGATAAAGTGAAAGAACTTACCGATGTGAAAAGATCAACAAAAGAAAAAAAGAAATAGTAACTGTTCACTGCAAGACGCCCGTGAGCATTTACGCGAAATAGGAAGTTTATTTAGTCATGAGACACGCAAAGAAAAGTTGTAAATTAAGCCGTACAACATCGCACAGACGTTGTATGTTTGCCAATATGTTGAAATCACTCATTCAAAATGAGCGAATGGTGACAACGACGCAAAAAGCAAAAGAGCTTCGCCGATTTGCAGATCAGATGATCACGCTGGCAAAAAAGAACACACTGCATACAAAGCGACGAGCGATTGCAGAGATGATGATTCGATTCAATGAGCTTACTGGTAAAGAAGCCCGCGCTGCAAAGCAAGGCGACAAGTCAGCTTATAATGGAGATCGTTTGGTCATCAATAAGCTGTTTGATGTGCTAGGACCACGTTTTGCAACAAGACAAGGCGGATATACACGCATTGTCCGTATTGCTGAACGTCGCGTTGGTGACAATGCGCAAACATGCATCATCGAATATCTTCCTGCATAATGAAGTAGCGTAGGCTTTAGTCTGTGCTTGCTTTGCAGGTTTTATCGCTTGTATCTGAGAGCGCACTGAATATCAAATTCGGTGCGCTTTTTTTATGCCGTAATTTATCACGATTTTATTTAGTTGTGAGTTAGTATTAAAATGGCTAAAATAATACAAAGTTTTGTACAATGTTTAATCTTTAAATAAAGAGGGGTTATGGGGCCATTAGGACTTGCAACTATACGAAGAGAAGATACATCTTTGATAGAGGAGACACAAAAGCTTGCAATTGCACCACGTGACAATGCTATCACTCAAGTAGCACTAGAAGCTTGTTTGCGTGAAGTTCTATCAGCTACGTCTGTCAGCATGCCACAAGATGTGGTTCAAATAATAGCCGACTATGCGGCAGATTTAACTCCTATGCCAGTAAGTAGTTCTGGTAGCTCATCAAGCAGTACAAGCTCATCAAGTGCAGCGCACGTAAACGATGTAACAATGGCAATATTAACACCAATTAATAAATGGGATGAAGCCTCTCCATTTGCAGGTCGAGTTGTTGCATGGGCCCAGCGACTAACTTGTTACGACGAGGGTAGACACAGCTACATATTGAATTCCACTTCTGATTTATCGTTTGGATATGTGCAGAAGAGGGTTACTACTTTTGAAGGTGAGAGTTATTTTTTTATGCTTCACTTGGTATCAAACAGACGTTTGCATGAATCTCCTATTGGCTCCACTACTATTCTCAACGACAGGACGCTTGCGAAATTAAAGATAACAATGCGACTTGCTAGCCAAGAAGAGCTTCAACAAATACGAAAGGCTATTGCTTCGGATAAGGCCTCGTTTGTAGGGCACTATGATGAAGAAAGTAACTATAAAGTGCTCGATGGTTTAAGCCACATATAACCTGAATTCCTACGTGGGTATTGTAAAGATACAGCAGCAGGGTACAAGTAAATGTTAACGAGTGTTTTACAGCTTAGTAGAAAAACTAGGTAAGCAACTCACAAGATTTACAGGGTTTTTAGCAATATAACAGGATATTAGGATCGGCTACGCCGGCAGGATAATGGAGGACACTTACTTTGGGTTTATGGACAAAATAAAAGATCACCAAAAGAGTACAAAAATAGCTTGGGAGTCTATCTTGCCGGCGTAGCCGATCCTAATATCCTGTTTTGTAGCTCTTTTTGTTCTATGGCTTAGTTTGATATGAGGTAAGAGGTAAGGTGAACATTTACCACTGAATTTTCATATTCACTGCGCTTTTTTTATGCCCTAATTTATCATGATTTTATTTATGAAATAGATGTTAGATTTCTTATCTGACATTTCTGAGCCATTTTTTGTAGTTGTGAAATATTATTAAATCTTTGTAGTCTAATTTAAAGTTATATAAATTTATTAATTTAAATGTGGAAAATTATGGCGCCATTAGTCCCCTCAACTATACGCAGTGATGATACATCGTTGATAGATGCGACACGAAAGCTTGAAATTTCACCCAGTAGCAGTGCTTCGATTCAAGTAAGGCGAGATGCTTGTATTCGTCAGGAACTATCGCAAAAATCTGTTGGTCTGCCAGATGAACTCATTCAAATAATAGCTGATTATGTGGAAGAATTAACACCCATTAATATATGGGTGATGTCTCTCTATTTGCAGGTCAAGTTGTAGCCTATCAAGCGAACAGCTATTATTTCAACTCTGGCAGAAGTAGTTACTCCTGGGACCCTTCTCCTGGTTTACTGTTTGGATATGTGTCGAAGATGTCTTTTTCTTGGATAGGTGGAGTCCAAGGGTATGAGTTCACTCAATTGCTGTTAGAAAAAGACTTAGGCCATAGTTGTGCATTCACTGATGTGTGGCTTAAGGATGCCAATATGAGCATGCGGTTGGCTACACCAAAAGAAATTGAACAAATACGAAAAATGATTGACTTGGACATAGCCAAGTTTTCATTAATTTTTGATAAACAAAAAGCCCATAACATGCTTGCGGGCTCATATGGTACGCGACCCACGTGATGATACAAGCATACTTTTACGCAAAAGTCCTTCCTAATGAGAGAACAAAAAACTTTTCGAGTGCGTAGACTTGACGCGGGCAAGCGTGTGTGTTTGAATGGCAGAACTTGTAGTCGATGAGTTGGTAGCAATAGTGAATGACTTGGGAGCAGCTACAAAGAGCCAGGCAATCGCTGTCTCTTGCATTTCATCCATACCCTACAATTTTTCTTTTCCTGCTTTCTTTTTTTTCATTTCACAAGTAATCTGCGAGAGTTATTTTTCTGAAGGAGGTTATAGATGGTAGTAAAGGTTGGCATTAATGGGTTTGGTCGTATTGGACGCTTGGCACTACGCTGTGCACTCGATAATCCAAACATTCAGGTCGTAGCTGTCAATGATGTCGTAACAAGTGACAATCTTGCCTATCTTTTTCAATACGATTCTATTCATGGAAGGTTTCAAGGCGAGGTAGAAGCAGAAGAGCATGCTCTTGTGATCAATGGTAAAAAAATTCAGGTCTATAATCAAAAAGATCCTCTTCAATTACCTTGGAAAGAGTTAGGGGTTGACTATGTGATTGAATCTTGCGGTCTTTTCACATCCGTTGAACATGCCTCAAAACATCTGCAGGCAGGTGCGAAAAAGGTAATTATTACTGCACCAGCAAAAGAGGGGATTCCTACATTTGTGATGGGCGTCAATGAAGGCGTATATGATTCAAAGAAAGATCACATTGTTTCCAATGCCTCGTGCACGACAAACTGCCTTGCACCTATTTGCAAGGTGCTAATGGATAACTTCGGCATTGTTGAAGGTTTAATGACTACTGTGCACGCTACTACTGCCACACAGCCAACTGTAGATGGCCCTTCTAAAAAGGATTTTAGGGGAGGAAGAGCGGCCGGTTTAAATATCATTCCTTCTTCAACCGGAGCTGCCAAAGCTGTGACCCTTTGCATTCCTCAGTTAAAAGGAAAGCTTACAGGTATGGCCTTCCGTGTACCCGTTGCAAATGTTTCAGTAGTCGACCTTACCTGCCGTCTTGAAAAAGAGACTACATATGAAGCTATTTGTGATGCCATGAAAACAGCTGCAAATACAACGATGAAAGGCATTTTAGCAGTCACATCCGAAGAGCTGGTTTCATCAGACTTTATCGGGAATAAATTTTCGGCGATTTTTGATACAGGGGCCGGTATCGCACTCAATGCAAATTTTTATAAAATTATCGCTTGGTATGATAACGAAATGGCCTACTCACAACGAGTTGTTGACCTTCTTCTCTACATGATTAAAAGAGATACTTTTTAGCGAAAAGTAAGAAAAAGTACTTTCTATCCGATTGCCAATGCGCTATACTCGATTTCTTGCATTGTACGAGATAAACCCCGAAAACTTTGGGTGATTGCAAAACCATCTAAGAAAGAATGGGTTAGACAGTGTAAGAACTTTGAATGCAATCTAACATACTGGATGTCATAGAGTTAGATAATGTGAAAAATTTTCAAGGTCCCGAGTCAGATGAAACTCATTAGTGAAAAAGGAATACGTCAGTGGACTTTACAAGAGAACCAATTATTGAAACTATTATTACGGCCCGAGAAGGCTATAGACTTGTTATTCGTTCAAGCAAAAACATTGGTCAAGAAGAGCATTTTGTAGATGCTGTGGAGGTTGTCTCTTTTGGGAGTGCCTTTTTCTTTAGATCGCTTGAAAGGCCCAAGCCATTTTTAGTTCCCGTGGTCGATTATGAAATTTTAGAAGTCAGAGAGCCGCGCATGGTTTTGAAGACTCCCGTTCATGAGGGGTCTGTTAAAATTGGAGGCGGACGAGAGAAAGAACGAGAGCGGGATGTGCCAAGAGAATCCCCTCCTAAAAACTATCGAGAAGATACGCGAAGAGAGTCTGCTAAAGAAGTGCAAAGGGAGCGGGAACCTCAAGTTGTGGGAGAGACGGAAAAAGAAGAGGCTTACCCTCCTCGTGAGAGCCGTCATCCAGCAGCTGCAGCAACTGATAGCCGTGCAGAAAGAAGACGTGATCGCAGACGCGGTTTTCGTCGTCAGCGAAGAGAGGGTGGTGCTCGTCCTGAGAAAGAGCCGCGTACTGAAGAAGAAATACAGCAGTATCAGGCTGGGCTAGCGATGACTGCTTCTCTTGAAGCAGAAGAGGGATATCAAACTGGAAAAATGCCACAAGGGGCAGGTTTCTTGGGTGCCAAAGAGACTGCTGACAGGCCTTTGCCTCCTGTTACAGCAGGTGATCCACAGAACCCGCCATCCATTGTGAGAGCTGTCCTCCCACCTCCTACAACGCTTATTCGCGATGATTTGCAAAGGCTTCGTGACAGTGAAATTTATCGTGGCGCCTTTTTTATTCGTGAAGAAGGGGAAGAGGGTTCTCGAAATGAAGATAATGAGTCTTCTTTGGATTCGAGAGAATCAGATGTTGAGTTTCAAAATAAAAGACAAGACAAGAAGGAGTCCTCTTTTGAAGAGGAATCCTTTCTCATTTCTCAGCCGACTGAAGGGGAAACTCAGCCAAACACTTCAAAAGATCTTTGAGAAAATTGATAGTTAAGAGATCTTATTTGAAGTTGAATTCGTTTAATTTTTTGTGCACGGGTCATAACTGGCCCGGGCATGAATAGCTCTTATTGCAATGCTTTTGATTTTTTGGCAGCGCCACCCAGCCCTTTTCTATGCTCTTTTTGTCTATCTGGGAACCTGTTTTGCTTTGCATCCCACACCCCATCTTTTTATTCCTTTAGTCTTTTTATTGTACCGAGTGCAGTGGCAGAAAGTCGTGATCGCACTTCTCATTTGCACTGGAGCTTATCTGTTATCTGAAGCTCGCATTCAGTATCCACCCGTGGACAAAGAGATCATTTCAGGTACTGCTCTTGTTGAAATTACTGATGTCAC
>JAHFTM010000088.1 GCA_023269335.1 Chlamydiia bacterium | reverse complement strand
CGGCAGTAAGTCCTCCAATAATGGCAAAATCTTCAACGATGACATGCCCTGCTAAAGTGGCATTATTACTCATGATCACGCCATTCCCAAGCTCACAATTATGAGCGATGTGACAATAGGCCATGATCAGGCAGTTATCCCCTACCTTAACAAAAGAGCCTTCGCCACAAGAAGAGTTGATCGTCGTGCATTCGCGAATTTCACAATTCTTTCCGATGATCACTTCTGTTATTTCACCTCGAAACTTTCTATCTTGCGTTTTTGTACCAATCACAGCGCCTGGCCAGATGCTTGTACCTTCTCCAATTGTTGTGTGCCCGTCGAGATAGACATGTCCTTTGATCACAGCGTTTTCTTTTAATACACAGTTGGCACCAATGATCGAATAAGGACCAATGGATACATTTGGAGCAATCTTGGCGCCATTTTCAATAATTGCTGTAGGATGAATTTGAGACATTATCACATCCGCCTTTAGATTTGTTTTTTATCGATGAGAGCAAAACCAATTTCCGCTTCACAAGCTATCTTATCACCACACATAGCTTGAGCGTGAACCTTACCACCTTTACTGCTAAAGTGCATGCCTTCACACCTTAAAATAAGTACATCGCCAGGGCGTACAGGATGACGAAATTTTGCATTGTTAACGTTAAGCAGCACTGCAATCTTCTCACGATTACTTCTCAAGTGTACAAGTACCCCTCCAGCTTGAGCTAAAGCTTCCAAAATGAGTACTCCAGGCATTATTGGAGCATCCGGAAAATGACCCTGGAAAAACGCTTCATTAATCGTCAGATTTTTCTGTCCAACGATAATCCCTTTTTCTAAATCAAGTTCCAGAATTTTATCCACTAATAGAAATGGATACCTGTGAGGCAAAATTTTGACAATCTCTTTTATATCCATATTACGAAAGGGGTTGAGGTTTTGGCAGTTTTTTGGATCAAGCCTAACATTATTTATTCTCCTGAGAAATATGCTGAAATAATTTTTTTGCAAAGGAAACGTTTGACGAGTGACCCGAGCGTATCGAAATAATATGTGCACAAAAACGCATTCCTACAAGCGTTAGATCACCGATAACATCTAAAATCTTATGTCGTACCATTTCATCCGAAAAAAATAGTCCTCCTTTACTAATCACTGCTTTTTCTTGAATCACCACCGCGTTATCAAGACTTGCGCCTTTAATCAAACCACGGTCAAGAAGATAGGAAAGTTCTTCATATAAAGCAAAAGTGCGACAAGGTGCAATCTCTTTTTTGAAATTCTCAGGAGTAACTTTTGTCGAATAAAACTGAGTTCCTAATGCAGGTGATGAAGGATAATGAAGCGTATAGCTGATGCGATACTCCTCTGCTGGAAGTGCCACAAGCGTAACATCCCCTTCTGAGAAATAAACAGGACTTTTTAAATGCACAAGCTGGAAATCTGCCTTCTGCTCTTCAATTCCTGCTTGCTCAATAAGCTCTAAAAATACATCTGAGCTGCCATTTCCAGCCGGAGGCTCAATACCTGAAAGCTCTATACACACATTATTGATCTCATATGCATAAAGAGCTGCTAAAACATGCTCTACAGTGTAAATTCGAACGTCATTGATACCTATATTTGTGCTTCTTGAGGTATCAAAGACATATTCAAAAGTTGCCGGAACGATAGGCTTGCCAGGAAGATCTACGCGCTTAAAAACAATGCCATCGCCAGCATTTGCCGGACAAAAGCGTAGTGACACCTCTTGCCCAGTATGAAGCCCAATACCGGAGTAGCTGACAGCCTTTGCCACTGTTTTTTGTTTACTGCACAGATTTTTTTCGCAAGGCGTGTACAGAATTGCTTTTTGTTGGCTTACCAAGATCTATTCTCCCTCTCCCTTTGTCATTTTGGCATAGTGATAGCGCCTTCTAAAGGGCTTATGAGAAAGCTCATAGGGCCTGACACGAGCTGCACATTCACATTTTTTCTGACAACAGCCTTGAAACGCAGCTAGGCAGGTCGGGCAGCATAAGAACAGCTCGTTGCAGTCCATGTTCGCACAGTTGTAGTAACTTTCAGCTGCGGTTTGGCAATGGTGGCATTTACCAATAACCTGAGCACTTTCATCTCCACTTACATTCACTGCTAGGCGATCATCAAAAACAAACAACTTACCTAGCCAGTGCTTTGTCTTTTCTTCTTCACCATAGCGAATAACGCCGCCATGGAGTTGATAGACCTGATCAATGCCTTCTTGTTTCAAAAGAGCGGAAAACAGCTCACAACGAATGCCACCCGTACAATACATGAGTACTTTTGTTTTTTTTGCATCGATTTTTTTCTTCAGTTCAACAACAGAGTGCGTAAAGTCTTTGAAAGTTTGGCAGCTAAAAAGTTCGGCACCTTCGAAGTGGCCAACTTTCCATTCATAATCATTTCTTACGTCGAGCACAATTTTATCACCTTCTGCTTCCAATGCGCATCGCCACTCTTTTGGAGAAAGATATTCACCCCTCTCATCCATTGACACCTGCTGTCCAAGAGCAACCAACTCCTTTCGAACCTTTACTGTCAGACGTGGAAATACATGCTCATTGCATGGCTGTAGCTTGAATTCAACGCCGTAAAATGCAGGTTTTGATGAGAGCCAATCCATATAGGTTTTTGCCTGGTCTGAAGCAATACTCATTTGACCGTTGATACCCTGAGTGGAAAGATAGATACGCGCTTTTACATCGAGCGTTTGAAAAAACTTCTTATGTTCACGCACCTCATTTTGAGGATCATCCAAAGCTGTTAAGTGATAATAAGCCAGTACAGTGTAGCTGTTTTGACTTCCAGTTTGTTTTTGCTTAAAAGCGGCAATAGTACATTGCGTTGGGCTACTTGGTTGCATAGGTAAAATCTCAAAATTCTAAAATGCAACTATGATACTGTAGTCAGGGTGATTTTCGCAAGAAATCAAGTTATCTTTAAGCAAGTTATTTTTAAGCAAATCATTCTGTAGCATCTATAAAGACACAGATGAAAATCAACACACAGCTGATGAGGCTGATGAGCTCTTCTGATATGCCAAATTCCGCACCCAATGTGTATTTGGCTGTCTGCTCAAGGACTCTTTTCATGCTGTAGCCAAATAACGTTCTTGATAGTGTTTTAAAATAAAATTTACACAAATCTTTACGCACTCCACCCAATCGAAAATAACGAAAGGTTCTAGCAACTGCAAGTAAGCATGGAAGTGAAAAGTTATATGGCAACGGCAGCTTTGCTACCGCACAAGTTACCGGCAACTGCCTGAGCATTGCCAAAAGCCATTTCACAGGACGCGGAAAAGACTCCCATTTCTTATTAAAACGCTCTTTGGCATTGAAGAGAGCTGTATAAAACTGCATCTTTAGTGACATATTTTCTGCTTTTTTGTTTTTTTCTTGAGTTGTGTTCTCTAAATAAACCAAGTTACGAGATGAAATCAAAACAAAATTCGCAAAAAATCAGATAACTGTTCGCACGAGAACTTCTCGCGACCAGCCGCATGACCGTGTATAAAAGAAAGTCCCTGCAAACAGAGTGCTTGCAAGGACTATTGAAAAGGCTTTTTCAGAATTTACTTATGTTTTGCTTTTAGTCTGTCATGATAAAGACCCAAAGCTTGATACACCTGCTGTACCTGAGAAGTTCTTCCAAGTAAACTTGGACGCTGCTTTCTCATTTCGTAGATCATCTCTGGAATATTCAAGCTCACTTCGTTCAATTTTTTACCTTTCGCAACTTGTGCATCTACCTCTTTTCTTGCATAATCAAGTATCGCAAGCGTCCCTGTACGACCTTTTCCTGCTTTGCAATTGACGACAAATGGCACATCTACAGGCACATTTTTTGACTTATGAAGCTCATCTTTTCTATCAAGTAATGCATGGAGAAGCTCTGTGTCAGGAGCCGGATTTTTGTCTTTCCACTTTTCATAGTGCAAATGTGTAATTTCTCTTGTCTCTTTGCCCTTTTTCAAGTGCAAAATTCTTTCGACAATTTTGGAATCACCCTTGCCTTTTGCATGTATTTTCGTTCTATTTTCGACATTTTCAATCTGCCAGTCGCCCTTCAGCTTTACATGCTTCAATTCCTTGTTTGACCAAAATTCAGGACAGCTGCTGCTTTCATTTGCCTGATTTGCTGTGAGAATTACCTGAACGTTTCTTTTAATCAATTCATCATAAAAGCTGCCAATCATTTTTGAACCATGCGGAGAGCCTGTGAGGATATAATTTTGTCTATTCGGAATCGCTACATGACTTCCTCTATCAAACAAATAGGTATAGGCTTTTTTAGCAAGCAGATGATCTTTCTTTTTAGATCTTTCATTAATTTTATCTTGAACTTTCTGAATTCCTTTTTTATCTTCAGCCTTTTTTTTGCAATCACTGAGATTACACCACTCTTTTGGATATTTATCATACTGTTTTACTTTTGGCATAGCAGCTCCTTATTATTTACAACTAAAACAGCATCTATTATTTACACACCTTGCATTTAATTAAAGGTATAATATTTTACTTATACTGTTATAAACTTTTAAAATAATATGATAGAAGGGAGTGGTGAGAGTAATAAACCTCGCTCACTCCGTAAAAAGCTATTTCTTTTTGGAGCGTCTAAGAAGGCGAAGCGGAGTCGCTTTCTTTTTTTGCGGGGGCTTTTCCTTAGGTGCTGGACTTGAAGCTGCCTTTCTGATAAGCGGTCTCAATCGCGCCTTCACAGGCGCCCGGCCTGCAACGGCCTTTACATCTTTTTGTTTTACAGACTTGCCTACAGGCTCCACTTTGTCCTTGAGAGCTTTTTTGGAAGCTGGCATTTTCATGCTATTGCTCTTGACTGCTTCTGTTACTTTCTCTCCGCCCTTACGACTTAAAAAGAAAGATTCTTCTGCTTGTTTTTCGCCTTTAGTCTTGAGCCTCTTTGGCTTGTCCTCTACATCAAATTCATCGATTTGAGATATCTGTGCTGACTTTTTAGAAGTTTTCTTTTCATCGCCATTAAGAGTGACTGATCTTCTCTTATCTTGCTCTACAACTTTCTGATCAAGTTCCTTATCCTTAAATGACACATCCCCTACCATACCTTGGCCTGCTTGATCTTTATGATTCAGCATCCAGGTTGAAGATAAAGAGCGCAACGTAGCAAGCTTTTGACCTATATTTTGCAGGTCAATCGTTTGAATTCCCTGCAATTGTTGACGCTTGTGCGCCAACAAATCTGCCTCAGATGCAAACTTGCCTGAGAAAGTGAAAATTGAGGCTGAACCTTGATACTCAGGTGTGAAAAGAAAAGGCTTTACTAACTTAGGAACTGTTAGATAAATATCTAATGAAAACTGTGGTTCTGTTTCCACCTTTACAACCTGTTTTGGGGGTCTACCTCTTTTAGGGCGTGGATTGAGTGCTTCATTTGAATAGTAGGTCTTAGCCTTAGCTACAAGCAATTTTCTTGCCGTTACAATATCTTTTGCAGCTTTTGGTGTGAAGGTGTTCATTTTCAACTTTTCCACTGCAGACTTTGTCATTTCCAAGTCTTCCTCAAAGACAAAATCAAACTGGTTATTTCTCAACCATTCGATAATCCGTACGCGAAATTTTTCTTGGTAGTACTGCTGCCATTTTTCAAGTTCTGAATGGTGATCATAGATGAACTCTAAGAAGTTTTCTCGCGCCTCTTTTGACTGGATGATGTCGATAAGCTTCTCTTTTGTGTCGATATCATAGACCTTCTCGTTAACAAAGCCTTCCATGATTTTTTTGATCTCATAAAAAGTAAGCTTTGGAATAGCACAATATCTTTCGCCGTTTTCTTGGAGCTCTTTTTCTAATTCATCCAATTCAGGCTGTGTTTTATCAAGGTCGACATAAATTAAAAAACCTTCCTGGCGGTCGAGGTAAAAATCACGCTCGTCATCAGATTTAGCAAATACTTCCATCAGACGATGGCAACGCATTATCAACGGGTTCTGTTGGACACGCTTAGTTTTTGTAGACATATGTGATGTGGAGTTCTTCTAAAATTGAAAGATGCTATCGTATCGTGGATGGCAACTTGTTTGCAATAACTTTAAACTACTTCTTCTTCAGCTGCTTGATAAGTACCTCGTAGCCGTTCATAAAACAGTCATGAAAATGGTGAAAATAATCACTAACATCTTTTTTCACTTTTTCAGCTTGTATCTCAAAAGGCTCACTCTCCCCTGTGTAGTCATTTTTTTTATGCTCCAGTAGCTCCACAATGTATTTTTTGAATAGCTTTTCATACGCTCGATCAACCGTATCTATTTTTCTTTTTGTCATCTGTTGTTTTTTCATATAAAGATCCTTAAATTCATAAAGTCGTATTCTTTTTTTTAATATTATAGTATTTATTTTAAATTTCAATAAAAAAAATTACTCATTTTATTGTAAATATATCCCACCTAGTTGTAGTCTGGTGCAAACTTATACCCCCATATCAAGTATGCCCCAATTAGAAAAATCTCAAGAGAGAATCCAAGCCATTTGTGAGAAAATTCGCGAAGAGACCTTAAACCCTGCCAAACTTCAGGCTGAACTGATTATTGACGAGGCAAAAAAAGAAGCAGAACGCATCAAATTGCAAGCTATCAGAGATGCTGAAAAAATACGTGATGAGACTAAACGCAACCTGGAAGTGGAAAAGCAAATATTTACCTCCTCCCTTGAACAGGCTGCCAAGCAATCTATTGACTCATTGAAGCAAAAAATCGACTCCTCACTTTTTAACCCGGCTTTAGAAAGGTGGGTCGTAGAACAGCTAGGAGGCGCAAAAGAACATGCTAAACTGATTGAAGTGATCATTCAGGCGATTCACAATGAGGGCTTCAAAACAGACCTAGCGGTAACAATTCCACATGAGTTTACACCAGATGAAATCACTTCCCAAATAAGTAGTAACATCTTGAAAGAGCTTAAAGATGGTGCTATCGAAGTAGGCGACATAAAAGGCGGCGTAAAAGTAACCTTGAAAGGGAAACATATGACGCTTGATTTATCTGATAGCGCACTAAGAGAACTTATCTCATCATTTATCCGCAAAGACTTCCGCAAAGTTTTCTTTGTAAGCTAACGTAAGCGTACACACATGGCCAAATATTACTTTGTCACTACACTTTTGCCTCCCCTTAAGATTGGGGCTCCTCCTGAAATTGACTCTCCAGAGCTTGATTTCATTTTGAAGCAAAATCTAACGAAAGACGACTATCAAAAAGTGATCGTTTTACGCAGACTTGTAGAAATTGAAAACATCCGTTATTTCTGGCAGGGTGCACCTATAGAAGCAGGTGGTAATTTCGACGAAAAAGAAGTAGAAGAAAATCTTCTTCATCATGAAGGCTATCCAAGTTACGTGTTTCAGTTTATGGAAAAGTATGAAGAGACAAAAGAGCGCTTAAAGCATTTTCCTGAGCTCATAAAAAAATTTTTTCACTATGAGCTAAAAGAGAGAACTGGCTTTGTTA
Organism: Chlamydiia bacterium; assembly: GCA_023269335.1. Classification (GTDB taxonomy): domain Bacteria; phylum Chlamydiota; class Chlamydiia; order Chlamydiales; family FEN-1388; genus JAHFTM01. Next base: position 40 of record JAHFTM010000088.1, on the reverse strand, counting down.
AGGAATACCTTCAATTTGAATGGGAATGGAGGCTTATTTT
>JAHFTM010000087.1 GCA_023269335.1 Chlamydiia bacterium | reverse complement strand
GGGGACTTGTGGTTTGGGGACTTGTGGTTTGGGGACTTGCTAAATTCGGAGACATTTGAGAGAGCAGTCTTTTAGCTTCATCATTCAAAGGATCTATGTGTACTGCCATTTTAAAATACTCAGTACTCGAGACTTCATCTCTTTCAATTCCCGTACTTCCAGAGCAAAGTAGTTTACCCGCAAGTGTAAGCATTTTGGAATCTTTGATGTATTCTCCATATTCTTCGATGTTGAGTTGCAATAATTCTAATGCTTCTGCAGGCTTTTTAGAGAGGAGATAATGGTCAATCAGTCTTTGACGTGCAGAGCTGACCTTTGCACTCAGTATCGTTGCATAGGCAAAGGGAGCATAGGCAAGCGCTACATCTTCAGGAGCATGTTTGATAAGAGAAATATCGTGTAAACTTTTGAGGCAGACATAATGAATCTGTTTGTAAGTGGCCTTTTTTGTAGAGTCCTCTCTTTCCCTAGCCAAGCTGAAGCCAAGCCCATCAAAGCAACGAACTTCATGCTGTTCATCTTGAGTAACTGCCAGTACATACGGGCGTGGGGTTTTGTTATATACATGCTCCTTAAACGCTGTTAAAAAGCGCTTTCCTGTTTTTTGGCAGCATTGTTCGAGATCAAGATCTACGTGGATTTGGTTTGGTTGTGATCCAACATGAAAAAGTATAGAAGTCATAAAAAGTATTGTTTTATTTTGTATAAAGAACTTGAAAATTTCGAGCTGCTTCAGGATTTTGCGATGGCTTGTCTTTCGATCTTCCTAGCATTGTATCGGGGAGAGATAGATCTTTAAACTCTGTTCGGTAGGAAGAGCCTACAATATTATTAAATATGACAATTGAGGGGTAGTATTTTTTTGTTGCCATTTCAAAAAGAGCTCTGCCGCCATAAATATCAAAATACATATCGCGAGGTGTCATTGTGACTGTAGCCTTTGCAAGCTCAATTTCTGCAAGCTCGCGAAGGCGTGTTACACGCTCTTTTTGGGCAGTAAGGGCACACTGTTGAATCTCATAATTGTTCTTTTGCATACTTGCATGGTGACCTTCCAGTAAAATTTGCAACGAAGGGTGGGCTAGAATCAAAAGTGTTGCTCTTTGAAGAGGCTCATTATTTTGAGGAAGGCCCATGATGGAAAGTCTACCCATTTGAATACTTGCACGTTCTGTTTTGATGCGCTCTATGAGTTCCTTGCGTTCGAGTACTTTTTTATCTTTTAACTCTTTAGATGCGTCTGTAGGGGCTTTTTCTTGATCTAGCTTTTTAAATTCTTCGTCTAAAAGAGCTGCCTTTTTCTCAAGGTCTTCACAATACACAGTTCCTTGATCACCATAGCGACGCACCTTGTATACAAGAGGCATTTTGTTGAAGGGAACCATACACTCTTTATGATCAAATTCAAAAATATCGATGAGTTTTTTCGTAGCAGGATCTTCTCCCATAATGTAGTTGCCAATGTGACCGGCAGCCAAGCCCTTAATGATACCCGCAATAGCAGCAATCTGGCAGTGGCTTGTATCTATTGACTTAAGGAGTGCTCCTCCATCTTTTTGTGTGATCGTAGAAGAAAAGACGGTTACGTTCGGAATGAGAGCTTGTATCACCGCTTCATTTGGCTCAGTAGTATCTTTTACACTACCTTCTTGAGTTTCGCAGAGGACTCTTAACGTAACTGGCGTACTATCAAAGCCTAAGAGAGCATCTGTTTCATATCCAATTACTTCACGAGTGTTTGAATGATAAAGAGGAAAATTTTCTATGAGACGCTGATGCGACGCTTCATAAGAGCTCCTTGGTCGCTTTAATAAGGCAACTGGCTTTTTTGTCGTTGCGCAGGTGATAAGAAAAGAGGGATTGTTACAATCATCGTCTGAGCGTTGCGTAATAGATATAGTACTTTTAAGAACGACCTCATCGTACAGAGCGTCAACTTTTTCCTGTTGTAAAATGGCGCCGCCAAAAAGATGATTATACAAAAGGTTTGAAGCTATGTGTGCGTGTTTTTGTGCACTCTGTAGTGTGTAGTCTAAAGCAAGCTCTTGGAAGATAGCTGTCGTTTTTTCAACGGCAATTTTGCCTTCGGCGGTGAGCTGTGTATGTAGAGGGCTAAGAGTTTTTAGCCGCTGGTAGGAAGTTGTGGAAAGTTTACTTGAAAATGGAACTCCATATTTGTCATCGAGAGCGTTGATCGCTTTTTGAAGAGTGATTATAAGTTCTTGGCTGAGTTCATCTTTCTTGGCTACCTGTGCTGCGGGTAAAATTTGTGCAGCTTTTAAGACCAGGTTGGTGAGTTGCGGTTTTACGACGGTATGTACTGTTATAGATTTCTGAGGAGTAGAACCCTCAATTGGATGCTGAAAATGATTATTAGCTGCTACAAAAACTGAAGAAGAATTTAAAGTTGCCATAATTTAAAATACATGTTTAGTTATCTATAATTTGCCATTGTATAGAATAGGTATTTCTATGTAAACTAATATTTAATATAAGGATGAAAAAATATGGTTAGATTTGAAGCACATCTCCCTCATAATGAGGATGCTTTACAGCAGTGGCTTGTTGATATTCAAAAAGCAAAAAACTCAGGTGAAAGCAGAGGAAGTGGAGCTCCGCGGCTTATTTTGCGCAAAAAACAGTTAGTTTATGACCGACTACAAGCAAGAGAGTATATTAAAGATGCGATAGGAAGTATTAAAACAAATTTTAAAGAGATCGTTTCTTTCTGCGCAGAACATGGCTTGGTAAGCATAGGCTTAACGCAGCAAATTGAAGCTTATAATGTTGGGAAAAAAGGTGCAGAGCGCATTGATGCAACGACGCTTGCAACTATCAAAATCTACGAAGCTGTAAAAATGAGAAAGCCTCAGCTGCTTGCTGAAATTGAATCTCAAAACTATTTACTAGCACCACTTCGCAATGCTATTCGTTTAGGCAGAGCAGATGTTGTCAAAGCAATCATTACAGCTGTAGGAAAGGGTGCAATTCGAATTGGCTACGATGATCTCAAAGCGTGTTCCAAAGCAAAGCTTAAAGAGATGCTAGGCGCTCTTAATGGGCTTGCAACTGTAGGCACGATTGTTCGAGAAGCAGTTACCTATCAAGACCTTGCGCTTTTAAAGCTCATGCAACACGAAGGCGTGGTAGATGAGGTCAATAACAGCATGGGACATCTCATTTGTTCGATGAAGCCCACATTTTTTACTGAAGGTTTTTTCCCTACCATTCTCGCAGGAGCAACTAAAGAACAGTTGAACGCTAAAAATGACAGTGATGAAACAATATTTGAGCTTGCCTATCTTAAAGGTCATGTCAGCTGTGTGCAGAAGCTGATTGAGTCTGAAAAAGTTGATCTTTTTGCAATTGGTGGTTACACACGCCAACGGGCACTCCATAAGCTCTGTTATTTATCAGCTGAATCAAAACCTAAAAAGATGCACCAGCATGATGAAATAGCAAAAAAGTTGATAAAAGCGGCAAGTCGAGAGAACTTACTTTTAAAAAGTAGTGGCAAAACTGTTTTAGAATTAGCCTGTCAAAATAACCAGCAGGCAATTATTGAGGCTGTTGTAGAGCGCCTGGTGCAAACTATCCAAGCGACTGATCACACAGAGCTTTGGTGGAATGAGCTGTTAAAGCTAGAGCTTCCTGCATCAGCAGTTGAGCTTATTGTCGCAGGGTTTCAAAAGGCAGTTCCTAAACAAGGGCTAGTTGCCCAGCATCTCAAAACCATGCAAGCTATCTGCGAACAGTATGACGCTTTAAAAGCTAAGGATCTAGCTTCGCTTGATGCCCTAAGGTGTGCTTTTGTATTAGAGAAAAACATGCCAAAAGGGGCACTTGCTTGTGAGCTGAATCTCAATCTGTTCAAGCATGACCTTGTGCATGCGAAACTTTCAGCTGAAGCAGTACATCAAATCCTTAAAGAGCTGAGTTGCGCACGAATTACACGCCCTACACAAGAAGAGCTGCAAATAATTATCGAGCAGTACAAAGAGATCTCTAAAGGCGTGAAGTCAGCCCATCTTCGAGTGCAAGAAGCCTTGGCTACAGCCATAATTGTAGCGCATGATATTCCAAAAGTAGAGGCTGTAAAGCAAAAAGTACTGCAAGGAGCAGGCTACCTTGCTCTTGAAGGCAGAGTGCTTCCAGAAGGCTGGAAGCTTTTCAAAGATCAAGGAAGGCTCTCTGTGATTACTGGGCATAAACTTGGAGAGGGAACGTTTAAGAAAGCCCACACTACGGTACTGTTTACTTTAGCTGCAGAAGTTGCTTCAAAGCCTATTCCTGCAGTGCATCTGCTTACTGAAAGAACACAAAACCAGAGAGAAGAGCGGCAGCATGAAATTGAGGTGAGCCTTGAGTTGAATAGTTCGCCATCAGTCATTCGTACCCACACTGCGCGGCTAGAAATTGAAGGGCAATTAAATCAGCTTGGGATGATAGTAGAGATGGGAGAAAGTGATCTTGAACATGCATTGAATGATGTTGAAGAGAGGGCTCTTCCTCAGGTTCTTGAGCGTCTAGAAATTTTTCAAGATATCGTCTCAGGTCTTTGTGATATGCATGCTCGCCATATTGTGCATGGAGATATGAAAGTTGCCAACTGTTATGTCACACGGGATGAAGCTGGTAAAAAAAGAGGTAAAATAAGTGATTTTGGCACAGCAGTCTTTACTAAAAGGGCGCTTCCTGCCTGGTCGCCTTACAAGCAAAGAGCCTACGGTTCGCCCTCAAACACACCCCCAGAGCTTTGTTTTTCAAAAGTAAGAATAGAGAATGTTGATTTGAAGAAAACAGATATTTGGGCTTGTGCTATGACTTTGAAGGCAATTTATTCAGGAAAGAAAATGGAGTTTTCTTGGGCTGAAGATTTAGATCAAATTGATCAGGCTACTTTTAAAGCGCGTCTTAAAAAGGAGCTGTTAGACCCTCTTGAAAACTTTAAAAAATTAGAGGCAACCGGGGCTTTAAGTCTGCAAGATAAAGCACAGTACAAGGTTTTTTTACTGCTTGAAAAGATGATGAAAGAAGATCCAGATGAAAGACTTGATGCTGACGAACTACTCGCTGAAGTAAAGAGCTTAATTGCAGAAATTCGATCTCTGATATGAGATCAATTTTTGTAGCTAAAAAACTGAAATACGTCATAGAATAATTTAGTTATAAATAGTGATTAAGGAATGTAAAAAATGGCTTCAATTATACAAGATAGTTCATTAAGACAAACTGCGTGGTTAGAAAATGGGCAGGCAGTTCAGACAGCTTCTGAAGGAGTGTTGGCGATAGAAGGTGGATTGAAAGCAGTACAGTTAGAGACAGAAGATACAGCTAGAGTGAAAGCGATTTTCTCAGCGATGAACACTATTCTACCTATTAGTGAGTGTAGGATAATAGATGATTATTTGATAAATAGTCCTGAGAAGAAAGTCAGAAGATATTTTTTGGATCGCTGCTATGCTTATCAGGTGTGGTATAGGAATGGAACTACTTGGGACAAGGCAAGAGCATCTTTTGAGGCCTTTATCAAAAATGAGGCAATAGATCTCGCTCAAGTCGATTGTATAGATCTATCAGGGCTTAACTGTGCTGCATATGTGCGTGTCGGTAATATTTGGAGCTCAGGTCATCGCATCATGACAACAGGAGAAACGGATCTCTCTTCCCTTTCTATCGATCAAGCATTGACCTTTGTTTTTCAGATGTTACCACAGCTACGAGAGGTAGTAGCACATAATACACCTGGATTTTTGAATTCATTTGCGAGCATTGAGTTTGCTTATGATCAAGGCGAGGTGAGTTCGCTTGAAAAAATTGACTTAAGCCACAATAAGGATATACACGAATACGCTTTTTTCAAATTTCTCCTCAGAGCACAAGATAGTTATCCAAAATTAAAAACAGTTATTCTTACCGGGTGTAATATTAGCCAAGTGTTGAAGAAAAATGCTAAGGAACATTGTCCAAATATTGAATTCATCTATGAAACCATTCCTTCAAAATAGGGCTGTCGATGCTATCAATGCCAGAAATTGTGCTGAGAAGGAAAAGAGGCGATATAATGGTTATTTATAACAATGCTTTACGATTTTAAGGTGCCTGCCCAATTGAGTTTTGTACGCAGCGTAGAAAAGTAATCGTGCGTGTGTAGACTGACAAGTTTAAAGGTGCGTTTGGCCTTACGAATCTGAAAGACTTCACCTGTTTTCATGGTGAAGTCGCAAAAGCCATCATAGATAATCTCCACAGGTTCATGCTCGCTTAAGTACTGCACTTGAAGCTCTTCTTTTGGCATTAGCACTACAGGTCTGTTAGATACTGTATGAGGGCAGATTGGAGTGATGACAAAGGCCTCAAGTTCTGGGGTAAGGATCGGGCCGCCGGCAGCAAGCGAATAGGCTGTAGAGCCTGAAGGTGAAGAGATGATAAGGCCATCGGCTGAGAAGGTGTTGAGATAGACGCCGTCGACGTGGATAGAAAGGTCGATGAGGCAGGGATTTTTTGCCCTATGGATGACAATTTCGTTTACGGCAAAACATTCTTGCCCGTTGATAGTCATGCCATCCATCATCATGCGCTCTTGGATAATGTAGTTGCCGTTGATGATCTCTAAGAGTGAAGGATAGACCTCAGAAACAGGGATGTCTGCCAAAAAGCCAAGGCTTCCAAGATTGACACCAATAATTGGCGCTTGCAGATGAGGGTAGCGATGGACAAAGCGTAAGATAGTGCCATCTCCACCCATAGAAATTGAAAAATCGATTGTTTTTGGGTCTATTGAGGAAAGAGGAGAGGCCCCTAAATAACTTGCTTCCACATCATCAGCAACAACAGTAATGCCTTTATGCGTTAAAAATTCCCGTATGCCAATGGCTAAGTTTTTGGCTTGCGGTTTTAATGGATTTGGAAAGAGGGCGATGATCATTGCATCTCTTGTGTAAGAGGCTTTTGACTATCAGAAAGCTGCAGCTCTCCTTGACGTCCTTTCATGAGTACTTCAATTTTACGTTCAGCATCTTGCAGTTTCTTTGAACATTGAATGATAAGCTTGTCTGCTTCTTCATAGAGTTTCAGCGCTTCTTCTAAACTGGCATGGCCGGAGTTCAGCGTCTCTAAGATGGCTTCAAGTCGCGCAAAGGTTTGTTCAAATGAATTTGGCGCAGGAGTATTAGAGGCTTTCATATTTTCAGGTTGATTCATGTCTCTCTGTAATTTGAGCATTTAATTGCCCGTCAGCTAAGAGGATACGTATCTCATCACCTTGCTTGACGTTCATAACTTTGTTTATAACCGAACCATCTTTTTGCGAAAAGAGGATACTGTAGCCTTTACTTAAGAGGGACTTTGGGTTTAAAGAGGCAAGGTGGTTGGCAAGAGAGCTGAGATTCTGCTTTTTTTGTTGAAGCTCTTTTTGTAATAGCTGTGGGATTTTTTGTGAGAAACCTTTTGTCTCAAAGCGTCTGCGCGTATCGGTTACAGTGCGCATTATCGTTGTGTCAATGGATCGTTCAAGCTGCTTCAGGCGCCCTTTATTTTCTTGAAT
>JAHFTM010000086.1:1476-7555 GCA_023269335.1 Chlamydiia bacterium | reverse complement strand
CAAGGCGTTATCTTTCATAATGACAAAGGAGAGCTTGTGTCGCTTGAAAGGCGTGCTCAAGGATATGTCACGATTCCATTGAGAGAGTCCTATTTAAAAGAAAATGAGAGAGTGACAATCATCGCCCAGAAGTACTGTACAGGAACAAACATCAAACAGCCATCAACAAGTAAGGCTTTGATGACGCTGAGTAAAACGATGACGCTGCGTGATTTTCTTCAAGGAGCTTTTCGTATGCGCGGCATTTTAGGAGAGCAGAACTTTGACTTTTTATATTCAGAAGAAATGGCTTCAAGTTTACGTGAGAAGCTTTCAGAAAATAATGAGCCTATTGACTTTGAAAAGTTTGTGCGTTTTTTTACAACCAACCACTGCTACAAGCTAGCTGATGATAACCTACTTGCAGTTCGGCAAAAAATGCAAGCTTACATACAAGACATTGCGCGAAGACAAATTCTTGACCTTAAGAAAACAGAGCAGGCAGCAGAACAAATTTTTGATGCAACAAGTGAGCTTTTTGTAAGTCAGGTAGGTGACGAGGCTTTGCTAAAACAAAACGTTTTACACGAGACAAGCGAAGGATATATTCAAGAAATGGTTGAGATGCATGTTCAGCTGATCTTGCCGCACATAAAAGCAAATCCAGATATGGGTCTGGATGTTCTTTCTAGAGCAATTAAGTCTGGGCAAAAGATAAAGTTGCCTCGAGGTACCACAATAGCTTCATTAGGACAATCCAAAGACCTTGCTACACTCTTAATACAGATAGTAGAGAAGATTGTGAGGACAGATCTAGCTTCTCTTGCTGATAAAGGTGCTATACGTACAGTGCTTTCCAAAGATCTAAGTGAAGCTGAATATGGAAAAGAGACGGAAAGTGAAAGTGAGCAGGAAAAGCAAAAAGAGGTTGAAAAGGAGCTAGAACTAGAAGTAGTCGCAGAAGGGCAAGAAACAGAAAGGATCCCACAATACCAATGGGCAGCCATCCAAAAAGGAAGGGGTGTTGATTTATTACAGTGGAAAAAAAACTTTGAACAGAAGCCCCTTCCAAAAATGACAATCGAACTGAATCGCTTTTGTTCTTTACGCGACGCTTTGAATAAAGGGTTCTTGCAGGTAGCTAAAGCCTTTAATAAAAAGTTAACTTTTTCGGCAAACTTTGCAGGTCATGTGAGAGGTCCGTCAAGGAACATGAAACCGCAGTTTTTTGATAAACTTCAGAAAACAGCGCATCAAGTTTTCATTGTGCAAGAGGCTGGAAAGCCAAGTCGTGTGCTTTTGATTTCACTTCATGAGGCTAAAGAGATTAAGCAGGCGATGAAAGCGCTGACGCTTACACAAAAGCAAAAGTTAAAAAGTGACAAGGTGAGCTTTGCTATTTATGATCCAACTAACGGCTTGGATGCCCAGGTAGGAGAGCTGCCGGATCCAAAAACTGATCAAGAGCTCTTTGAACAGATTGTACAGGTTAAATTCTTAAATGGTGCCTTAAGTTATAGTAAAGAAGAAATAGCTTATCTACAAAAGTGGTTTTTACAAAACAATCCGAAGAAGATGTATGACTTTTTTGTAAAAGATGTTTTAGCTAATCGAACCGAGACAAAAAAAGAATTTTTAGCCGGTAGCTATTTGCAAAGAGAGTTTAACAGAGCAATCGCCAAGTTCACAACCGGTGAAAGCAGCTGAATTTTTTCTTACAGGCATTACATGACTGTGCAACTACAATCGAAATTCTTCTTGTAGCGGATAACAAGCGTTTTGTTCTTGCTTTGAATGTATTGAAGCAGCTCTTTGCGTACTTTATGTCCCAGAGTGTGTGGTTTTTCTTTTGGCCCTTGTATAATAGCTAGGACAATTTCAAAGGCGCGGCTTGCGCGTAGTTCACCAGTAACTGATTCTTGAGCAACAGCTTGAAGCGCCTCATCAGCGACCCATTCAAATTGTCCTCCCGGTTGTGGAATAGCTTCACTAAAAGATTTCCGAATTTTTTCAATGAGTTGCAGCTTTTTTTGTGGGCTTATGTCTAGCGGCTTTTTTGCAACAGAATCATTAAAATCAGCGAAAAAAGCGTCTATTTCTGACACGAGTGGCTGCTGCTGTTGAGCCGCAGCGGCTGCAGCACAAGATTGATATGCGTTCGTTACATACGACATATTATTTGGATTGATAATATTTACCACCTTATAATTTATTAAGAACTATAACGTACTCAATTTATATATGCAAAAGCCAATGCATTAAATGCAGAGCATTGCGAGCCACAGGCTCTCCTTAGTTACATTGATGTTTTATAAGCAATGGACGCATCTTTGAGGATCTGTAATGCTTTCAATGAGCGAATGGTCGCCTCTTTTTTGATACTTCGTGGGGCATCAACTTCTTGAATAACGTAGTCCTCAGCATCACCGGAAAAATGGTCGGGCTTATTATCCGCATGCCACTTCATTGCCAGAGATTTGATATCTCCATCTTCAAACAGCGGTTGAATAGCTGTATAAAGAATATGAAAGGGGTTGTAAAGCTCTGCAAAGCGTTCGGCTGCTTGTTGAGGATCAAAATCTTGTCTACCCTCATTTTCAAAGACATCATTAAAGGAAGAAAGATATTCCCAGCCAGGAATAGCATAGTCTTTACCAATCAGTTTCATAAGTTTTTGACCATTATGCTGGCTTTGTTCATCGTTACCTGGGACCAAAGAATCACGCAACATAAGTCGATGCTCAGAAAGCGCTCGTAAAATTCTCGAGTCATAGTTATTTGGGACTTTCATCACAGCCACCAAAAATTGTGTGACAATTGTATTGTATACTCTCGTACCACATAAGTAAGAGGCATTAATAATTTCTCTGAAAACTTGCTTTTTCAATTCTGCAGGCTCATTTACGAGTGCTTTTGATATATGTAAAAGGGCTGATTCTACAGTTTCATGTTCTTGAGGCCGCAATCCATGAATTGACTTTGTTTGTAATCTGTAAAAAAGTTGTTGATCGACATAGCGTGCAGGTCTTTTTCGGTCCGCTTCGGAAAGTTGCGCAAGGTCTGCTGCAGAAAAATTAATTCTCTTAATTTGTTTTAAAAAAGCTTCTTTTTTAAGAGTTTTCGGGTTTTTAGGGATCTTGAGCGTAATAGCCCCTTTTTTATAGTGAGCTGGATCTACATCATAGTAAAAATTAATAGAAATTTTATCAAAGGATGCTTTTGGAAAAGTTCTTGAAAGAATTTCAAACTGAGCCTGTACCTCTTCTTTGGTCAGCTCAGCTGCGATCTGTCTTGCTTGTTCAATACAAGCCATGAGCAAAGCTGCACGAAGCGCAGGCTTGCTATCTCCAAAGACCTGTTCATAGCCTTCCAGGGAAGTCTCTGGAAAAAGTGTTTCCCACGCTTTTTGCATTCTATTCGTATGTTCAAGATCTTTCTCCCAGTACTTACTTTTCACAAGGCAGACAACAGGAAGCCTACCATCGATTTCACTCATTAGATCTTTACCTTGAGTTTCTCTTAAAATTTGCTCAAAGTATTCATGTTGGCCTGCTTCAAAAAGGGCATGTGTGCTTGAATAGCCAGATCGAGCGCTTTGGTTTAGTGGAACAGCTCTTTGTAACAGCGCAGCAATCACTTTTGTAAATCCCTGCTTCTGGGCAAGGAGCATCGGGCTGTAGCCATCATGACTCAGATCATTGAGTGGCGCACCTTTATTTATTAGAGAAAGGGCTACTTCTTCGCAGCCTGCTTTGCAAGCTAGAAGAAGGTAGGAGAAGTGCGTACCTGTGAAGCGATCAAATTGCTCGATTCTTTCAGACATTTTCAAAGCTAGTTTCTGCATCTTTTTTTCAAGAGCCAGTTTCCAATCGTCAAGAGCGATGTTTTGCATTTTTCCTAAGACAAAAAGTGCAAATTCTTCATCATCTGAGCATATGGCGTTGTAAAGGGCTGATGAGGGCTGTGGGGGATGATTACTTTTTTTGCCCATAGCCTGAAGATAGTCTTGGTACGTTATGTTTGTCCTGCCGGTTATCATGTGAACAGAAGCAAATTTAAGCAGATGTTCAGGGAAATTTGAAGCAGCTTCAGGTATCTCAAAGCCCATAGCCAGTAGTTGAAGGGTTAATTTTTTCATTCCTTTGCAAGCAGCAACTATCAAACAGTTTTTACTCAGTTGGCTTGTTGGCATAGGCAGTTTCTGTTTTATAAATCGAAGTGCTATTTCTTCAAGGCCACCGAATGCTGCAGCACAGAGCATCGTATTGTAGTACTCTGGGTGGTCTTCTTTTTCGGACACTTGATGAAGAGTTGCCTCCATTTCCATGAGCTTCTCTGCAAGGTTTTTAAAACCTAAGCGCAGAGCATGATAGAGAATTGGCTGCACTGTCGATGGAAAGGCGAGAAGCAAGCTTCTGTTCACGTCCGTTTCTATTTCTTTATCGAAAAGTAAGCAAAGGGATTGCTCAAGGCCTTCTTTTTGCACGGTTGATATTTCAGGACTATCTGCAGTAATGAAAAGTGTTCCAAGAAGATCATCTTCATTTGAGTCAGCAACGCCCACTTCGATAAGATGTGGAACTAATTGATAAAAGCCCCTTTTTAAAATAAGCTCAAGGAATGTACATTCAAGCTCTTCATCGGAATCAGAGTCTAAATCTATGAAAGTACTTTTTTGATGGATATCGGCTCCGTGATCGATGAACAGGTTAAAGAGGCGTACAAACGGCTGTATTTCCTTATTGCTAGATTGTGGCGTTATATCAAAAGCATTTAAAAGCAGATGAAAAGTGGTTTGGCCAGTTTGATCTCTAATTTGTACGTTTGATCCTGCCTTGACAAGTAGGGAGAGGATGCAAATAAATCCATTCTGTAAGGCATACATAAGGGCTGTATTACCGGTAGTGTCAGCTGTAAGAAGGTTAGCACCTGCTTCAATTAGTCTCGTCACAAGTTGTTTTAGATTTTTTTCATCGCGATTATGTTTCCAGTTACTAAAAGTTTTCAAGAGCTGTATTAATGGGGTTGAATCGTCGTGCTTTGTATGACAATCGATGTCAATTTTAAGCTCAATAAGCTTGAGGGCTAAACGCACGTGACCCATCTGGCAAGCGTAGTAAAGAGCATTTACCCCATTTTTATCCTTACAGTGAATATTGGCTCCTTTTTCAATCAGGCGTAAAGCTATCTGTTCAAACTCAGGATCTTTACTTTGGCTTGCTATCACAAGAGGAAGATCTTTTGTGTTCAGGCCAATACCAGCCTCGATCAGTTCAAGGGCGGCTTTCTTATTTCCAGTCTGCAGAGCAATAAATAGAAATTTTTCAGCAGCTCTTTCAGGGTGAAAATTTGTATTCTCTTGTGCTTGTTGTTTGCTAGCTTCTGTTTCATTTTTTAAATCAAAGTGACAAATAAGACCATTCATCCGATAAAAAAGTTTTTCCGCTAAATTATTAAGCTCTTGAATTCGCTTTTCTTGAGTGATAATTTTGCGTTTATCGATAGAGTTTTTTGCTGAATGAGTAAAGACACGCGCTTTTTTTGATGTCATCATGCCTACTTCACATACCCTGACACAGGCTATCATCGCTGTATGTAGAAGTTTCAGATCAGTTGACTTTTTTACCTTAGTGGCTAGCTTAATAAATTCTTGAGCGCTCTTATTAAAAGAATTAATCTCTTCTTCTTTAATTTGTCTAATTTTATTAAAAGAAAAGCCATCTTTTTTGGAATAGTTCATAGCAAGAGGGTGTGAGCTCACTTTTAAATCAGTGAGTGTAGAAAGAATGTTACTGAAGATATTTTGATTAATTGAGATCATACCATTTCCTATTTAGCTGAAAAAACAGACAGAGGATATCGATGTTTCTATTTTTTATTAATTAAAAATTAAAGAAAAGGAAATTGGCAAGAGTCATCCCAGGCTGGGGCTGGGCAGGACACCTCAATCCCTTACCGGGATTGTTTATAGACTCTACTATTCTTTCTCTAGAATAACTTCAAAAATGTAAGGCGATGCTATCGAATCGGCAATTGTACTCGTATTGGGTACAGTACTGGCAATGCCACCTACGATATAGCCGATCACCTGTTTCTTTTT
>JAHFTM010000086.1:0-1466 GCA_023269335.1 Chlamydiia bacterium | reverse complement strand
ACGCGCATTGGCTCCAAAAAGAAGTGTGTTACCGGGATTTGTTGTGGTTGAGAGAATAGTTGGGTATTGAGCATCCATGATATATTGCTTGTATTTATTGTTTTTGTAGAGTTTGATCGTTGTCACTTGATTTGTAAAAGGTAGCTCAGAGTCACTTATCAGGGCTCCATTTTGGAAGTATTGATATGTAATCCCGCCTAAAAGCACGCTATACATCTCTTCTTCTTTCTTAGAAAATAATTCGACAGTAGCTGAAAAATAATTATTCATACCTTGCTTGAAGGTGCTTGCCAGATTTGGGTTTGGCATGATGACCTTTTTACCGTTTGCAGAAATTTCTACAGGTACAGTCCAAATGCTATTATCTGGTTCAGGAGTAAATACACCGGAAAGCGCTACAAGACCATTGACAAATTTTCCTTTCTTTTTCTGAATTACAGGAATCACATTCAGATCTCTTCTTCGAAAGTTTGGATCTGGAATTTTAGGGGTTGAAGAAATCACTTTTACTTTCAGTCTTTTTCCATTGTCATAGATGCGGAAGCGGCGTACTTGCTCGCTATAAACTTGAGTATGCGGGGGCACGATATAAGTTCCCGTAAACGTTTGGCCGAAAACAAGCAAAGTAGGGTGGTTTCCAAACTGATTCATGTAACCACCAGTAATCTGAAAGATCGGATTTGCAATTTGACGAATAAAATGGACTGCTTTTTTATGAGTTTTTCTTTCTACCCAATCTATCATGTCAGGTATATCAATAGCTGTGAGGATATCTTTTGTTGTAAAAGTATTAGATTGCGTGTCAATGCCGTAGCCGCCGGTCATATAGAGCACTTTATCTTTTTGATAAGACTGCGGTGCAGTAACCGACAAGCTATCAATTTGTGCTTGATTCAGTCCTGATGCACTGCTTGTTAATGAGCGCATCGTCACTTTCTTTCTTTTCATATCAACGACATAAACCAGTCGATTCTGTTCTTGAATAGGGAAATTGTTGGTATTATTATCAAATCCATGGAGACCATTTGTTCTTCCAGCAAGGAAGAGCCATTTTCCATCATGATGGCCTGCAGCACCTCCCTGAATGCCATCTGGAATAGTGACGTCAGTGGCTACTATTGTAATTCTAAAGGGGAGGTTTTTTTCTGGATGAATAGGGCTGAGTGTGGAGGTTTGATTTGCAAACAGCTGCACGCTGAGCATCAGCATCAGCATGAAGATAGAGGGTTGTAAATAATTGTTCATTTTTTTCATTCGCACTCTCCCGTAGTATCCATTTTCATAGTTCCACGAGCTCACATAAAAACCCTACAGTCAGCCCAATGCACACTATTCAAATACCGGATAATTTCGTAAAGAACTATTTATAATAAAAAAGACTATAAGGTAGTTGTCTAAGGCAGAAGGGCTACGACAGTAGCGTTGCGTCCGCTTGCCTTTTCTCTTCTATAGGAGAAGAAATCATC
>JAHFTM010000085.1 GCA_023269335.1 Chlamydiia bacterium | reverse complement strand
ATTTTTCGACAGGTAAAAAAAAGCGCTGTCCCATCACCTACTTTATTTTTTAAAATAGAAGAAACAATTTCATTAAGTCTTGTAAGTCCAGGTGCAATTTCAGGAAATGCTGCCATGTAAAAATCGCGAAAGGTGACTCCCTTTCTCATTTGAAAATTTCGTAGTGTCTGTAAACGAAACATCAGCCCCTCTTCTGGAAATATAAGTGGTCGAATAGTCTTATAGAGCCGAACTTTCTCTTCAAAGTCAGAAAGATTATCTACAAAATGTTGCAAATGGAGGGCGGTAGTTTCATCAAGACTTGTGCGATATTGTGACCAGTCAAATGATTGGGCAAGGAAGCCTGATGTAAAAGCGCGCGTTGTTCGCGAAGGGTGATTGTAGTAGATGAACGAGGCTTCATTATCAAAGAACCTAATTTTTCCATCTAAAGTGACCCCGATATTGCGTCCTGCAAGATCAGAAAGTCCTAAGAGATAAGCTACTAGATGAGACTTCCAGTAGTTTTCAACGGTGATTTTCGGCAACTCTTCAGATTGAGTCATATCACCATATTTGAGTGGTTCTAGCTGCTGTACAATGGCTCTTTTTCCACATAGGTCGATTGGAAAAGAGGGCACGATACAAAAAGGCGCGCCTAGTAGGTATGACAACTCCCATACATACAGATCATGTATGTGGTTATTGCGACGTTTTTTAATAATCAGCTTCTCATCTTTCTGGATGAGTAGTTTTTTCTTCTCAGGCGCAGTTTTCAGGATCTTTTTTTGTATCTTTGCATCTTTTAAAAGAGCTTTTCTTGCTTTCACGAAAAAGCCATACTGTTCTGTATAAGAACCTGTCCGAAACACAGGGAAGTGTTCTGAAAGGCGTTTTGTGTCATTATCAAAGCTCTGATTCCAGTCAGCACGAAGAGGATGAGTAGAAAGAGATAAAAAAAACACAAGCAAATAGATATGTATCATGAAAGCACACGCCTGTCCTTTTTACAATCACCAGACCCATTCATGGACTGAATGTTAGCGCTACTGCATGTTTGTGCGCAAATCTTATAAATTTCAAATGATCCCCAATCTAATACTTTTTTTGGTCGATCATTTAGTTGATTGTGGGCAAATTTTATCTCCTCTACTGATACCTTATTAAAGTACGTTCCTTAGGAGGATATTGTCTCATCAACCCATTTGTGTTCTCTTTTTCATGTCCTCTCATTTGTATTTCATCAAGATATTATTATTAATTTTAATAAATACTATAGAAAAATAACATTAAATGCATTATTTGTTAAATTAAACATTTAATTTACACTTTTTTATAATTACCATGCGAAGTAAAACTAATTATTTAGCTATATTTTTCTTCATTCTCATCTGCTTGACGACTTGTGCCTTTTGCCATGAATTCTCTACAAAAAATTTTGATCAAGAAGTGGAGCAAGCACTTCAAAAGTGGCAAATACCAGGGGCAAGCATTGCAATTGTTAAAGATGGCACGATCATCTTTTCGAAAGGCTACGGCGTGTTACAGCTAGGAAAAGAAACTCGAGTTGATGAACACACACTTTTTGCTATAGGCTCTTGTTCAAAAGCATTTACCGCCACAGCTCTGGCCATGCTTGTTGATACACATGCGATTTCTTGGGATGAGTCGGTAGCTGACGTCTTGCGAGATTTTTATCTTATTGACCACTACGTCACTTCTGAAGCTACCATACGAGACCTTCTTGCTCACAGAACAGGGCTTGCAGACCACGACGGCGATCTGCTTTGGTATCAATCCCCGTTTGACCGTCAGGCAATCATTCATCGCCTGAAATATTTAAGGCCTATTTCTAGCTTTCGCTCCTCTTTTGACTACCAAAATGTGCTCTACCTTGCAGCGGGTGAAATAATTCCACAAATTACTCGCAAAAGCTGGGACGAATTCATTGAAACGAGAATCTTTACTCCCTTGCACATGAAGGAAAGCTATACAACGCTTTCATTTTTAGAAAAAACAAAAAACGTAGCTTCACCACATTACCGAATGAATGAATGTATTATGGCTTATAAGTGGTATTCAACAGATAATATCGCCCCTGCTACCGGCATCGTATCGAACTGCCATGACATGGCAAAATGGCTACAGCTGCAACTTGGCACTATCAAAGGGCTTGTCAGTCAAAACTCACTGAATGAAATGCATGAGTCGCAAACCATTATACCTTCAAAATCTTTTTCTCAAACCCTTTATCCAGGCGTCCATTTTCTCACCTATGGACTGGGTTGGTTTTTATCAGATTTTCAAGGAAAAAAACTGATTGAACATGGAGGCATGATCAACGGCATGACAGCACATGTTGCTCTTATGCCGGAAGAAAATCTGGGCATCGTCGTTCTTTCAAATCTCAACTGCACCTCCTTTCCACAGGCTATGGTAAATACGATCTTAGAAAAATTTTTGAAAAAATCTGATTATAACTGGCATTCAGAACTTCTTCGCTACGATCAGGCAGTTGCCAACTATGACAAAGCAGTAGATGAGACCATTGAAAAAGAGCGCGTTGCTCAAACAGAGCCAACGCTACTCCTCAGTGCCTACAGCGGGACTTATGTCAATGATCTTTATGGGACAATCACTATTTGCCTTGATAATGAATCGCAAAAGCTAAACACCACACTTTTCAACGCAAATGGGTCGCTTGCCCACTGGCATTATGATACTTTCCGTTTTGAAACAAAAAATGCAAAG
Source organism: Chlamydiia bacterium (assembly GCA_023269335.1). GTDB lineage: Bacteria > Chlamydiota > Chlamydiia > Chlamydiales > FEN-1388 > JAHFTM01. The sequence continues at coordinate 4,850 of JAHFTM010000085.1, read as the reverse complement.
AAAGACCCTCTTCTTTTTCAGGCGCTCATCACCTTCACGATTGATGAAAGGGGGAAAGTAGATTCCTTTACCATTCCTCATATGTTTGATGATGAGGTCTTTGAAAAAATCAAGTAAATGCTGAGTAGCTGATTTCTGCCTCTGGCTAACTCTCATTCTAAAAAAAAATAGTCATTTATGTTGTACTAATTCCTTGATAGCAGTAGTCTCCTTGGTACGTAATTTAAAATTTTAACCTAAGGTGACTTTATGAGGATTTTTACATTCATAACAGCGCTCGCTGTGTATGCCTTCCTCTCTTTAGCCCAAGTAAATGCCCAAACTTGTGAAAAAATCTATGTCCCGAAAGAAGCGATTGAACTTTCAGACACAGGAATTGCCCTTCTTATAGGCGATGATGACCCTTTGCCTATTGATGCTCTTTACTCGGATGAAAATGGACTTTATGTCTCCGGTATTTACTTCATAGAAAAGTATGGTTATTGCCGACGTTGCGATATTGTTCATCCTGGAGGAGAATGTCCTGAAGTCAAAAACTAACTCATTTTAATTTTTTAGGAGTATTGAGAACAGCATGAAAAAGTTACATCTGTTTCTTTTTTGTTCCACTCTATTTTTTTGGTTAGGGTTGGAAAATTTTTTGCATGTGTATAGTTTAAAAGATACACGTTTTGAAACTAGCAACGCTTCTTCAAAAGAGCGCCTCGTAAAATATTTCTCTGATTTATTCCATCGAGGAGGGTTTGGTTACACACTTATAGGCGCTCGCGCCCTAGCTTTTGATATTCCAGAGCATCCTACCCCGTTTCGTAAGAAAAAGCAGACGATCATTTTTAATTCTAATAAATTTTTATTTAAGGAGAATCGCATTGCTACCAAATTTCGTGTTGCCACTTTTATTCATAAAGAAAATTTTGTTACAACTTTCAACGAAAATCAAGATCTTTTCCGCAAAACTCTTGGAGAAGAGATCACCGCTAAAAAGTTATTACAGGAAATCGAAACCTCTGAAAAAAACATCCTAGATATCCTGAACAACGACGAAGCACTTCTAGGAATTCTTTTGGGTTGTGGAAGAGAAAATGCGCTTCTTTATGCCCGTTTTGACAAACTTTTTTCATATAAAGACAGCTCACTTTTGCCATTGCCAGTAATTCCATGTTTTCGCTGGCATATGACCTCTAAGTTTTCATTAGAGCTACTCACTCCATCTCCAGGATTTGCTTCTTTGAAAGAAGAATCTGTCTGGTTTGAAAAACATTTCAACAGTGGCTCTTATAGAAAAGATGACTTCACTCCATTTGATATTATTTACCCACGTGGGTTTAAAGTGAAGAAAAGCTCTGAGACGAAGCGACTCATTAAAAAATATACAAAGTGTAAAGAGATTCTTACCAATTTGTTCTACGGACGCGATGTGGTAGATGTTGTCTTAGAGCAGCTCAACACTGACACACCCCTTACACTGGATTAAGGATTATAAGGAAACAACTGTGAGGTTTGTTTTCTTATAATCCCTTAAGTTCGACGAGGGTTGCTGCCACCCAGCTTGGCTCGGGTGAGCCCTCGTACAAATCTGAGGCATCCACTAAGTTGAGGTCTAAAATGGACCCATTTAAAGGCCCTAAAATATATCTTAAAACTGTTCCTACATCACATGAATCACTTTTGGCTTTTCGACAATGATCATAGTAGCGTCTGAAGTCATCTCCGCTAAGAAGATCTAGTCCTTGCTGAATTTGATATTTTGCAAACTGTTCACCCTCTTCTGAAATATCTAACGCTTCACTTGGAGCATGTCCATAAGCTACTCCATGATGACAAAGATCAGAAGTTGCTACTACAACAGAATCACGAGCTATGCTTTCAAGTTCATCGATTCCAGGCATGTTTTCTGGTTCTTTATTCACTAAGTAGGGATAGCGGATAATAAGTTCAGGGGATTCAATGCCGCGCCGTTTTATCTCTTCAGTCCATAAAAATAAAAAATGTAAAAGAGAAAATTCAGATACCCAAGCGCGATCTCTACCAGTACCAGGCCCTAAAATACCACGGAGACTATCTTGCGAGAGGTCTTGATTGTTTATTTCGCGCAATCTTGAAAGAAGTAATCGATCAGTAAGTGGATGCAGTACACCAAGGGCAAGCACTTGATCTGCACCACTGTTTAAACACGCGTGCACAACAGCTGCTATTTGATAACCGCACGCTTTAATGTATGTATGAGGGAATAAGGCACTACCCCCTCTTATGAGGGTTTCTGCAAGATTCCATTTTTTTCCTTCATTAAGAATCTCATCAATTTCATAGTCACGCAAATTTTCTCTTTCTTTGGCATAGTCATCTATCGCTGTAGCTTTCATTTCTTGCATGTTTTGAGTTCCTCATTTTCTTATGCGCAATCATGAACCATAATCGTATTTAACTTTTATTTCAAAGATGATCCTAAAAAGGTAGGTTTTCTAACATTCAGCGCGTTACCAAATGCGCGTAATGTAGAAGCTTAATCTGCGTAGATTGAGTAGTTTGCTTGCGTGATTTTTGGAGAAGTTATCTAAAAAGAAAAATGCCCAGGATAGGAGTCGAACCTACACACCTTACGGTACAAGATCCTAAGTCTTGCGTGTCTGCCAGTTCCACCACCTGGGCAAAAATGGAAGCTAAGTATACACGATTTGGGCTTTTACTCTATCATTTTTCCATCTTGTACAGCCATTTTACCTCCAAGTATGCCTGTGAAGTCACTATTTCTTATTGAAAAGCTCCACCGCTTCATTCCATACTTGCAAAATCATGCTGCCCTCGTCTACTATGGCACTCATTTAAATGAGAGAAACTAGCGCATGACAATAAAGAAAGGAGCAATTGGCATAGTATTTTCTAAAGATCGCTCACAAATACTCATCATTAAACGCCGCGATGTCCCTATTTGGGTCCTGCCCGGTGGCGGCATAGAGGACAATGAACAAGCAGCAACCGCCGTCGAACGTGAGCTGTTTGAAGAGACTGGGCTGCAAGTAGCAGTAAGTCGTCTTGTGGGCACTTATGAGCCTATCAATTTTCTAACAGCAGAAACCTTTGTTTTTGAATGCAGCCCAACTGTTTTACTGCCAGATAAGTTTGAGCCTCAAGCAGAGACACAAAAAGTAGCTTTTCACCCTCTCAATAAGCTACCAGAACCCTTTTTCTTCTTACATGCTGAATGGGTCCAGGATGCTTTATTGAATGCCAAAGAGCCACTCGTAAAAAAAATGACCAGTATCACCTTTTTTGCGCTTATAAAAAATATTTTATGTCACCCTATCCTTCTCTTGCGCTACCTTCTTTCCCGCCTGGGCTTTCCCATAAACCAGTAGGTTCGTCAGGATCGTTTACACAAATTCACACACGCCGTATGATGGGCCAAAAAAACAATGAGTGTATCTTATGATTAAGCCTGACAGTTGGATTCGCAAAAAGTGTCAAAATCAAGCAGAAGCGCCCATCATTGAGCCGTTCGTTGACCATCTAGTGCGCCACAATGAGGCAGGTCATAAGTTAGTAAGCTATGGGCTTTCAAGCTTTGGCTATGATTTGCGTGTCTCCGATGAGTTTAAAGTATTTACAAACGTAAACAACAGCATCGTCGACCCAAAAAATTTCAGCGACCGCGCCTTTGTAGATATCTGCACTCCGGAGTGCATTATCCCACCAAACTCCTTTGCACTTGCCCGCAGTATGGAATACTTTCGCATTCCGCGTAACGTCCTTGCTCTTTGCATCGGTAAATCAACGTATGCTCGTTGTGGGATCATCGTCAACGTTACCCCTTTTGAGCCAGAATGGGAAGGCTATGTGACAATTGAAATCTCTAATACTACCCCGCTTCCAGCGAAGATCTACGCAGGTGAAGGAATTGCTCAGGTACTCTTTTATGAAAGCGACACCCCTTGCGATGTATCGTATGCTGACAGAAACGGCAAATATATGAAGCAAGTAGGCATCGTAGGTCCAACAGTATAACCTGCGGTATAATTCATGGACCTTTCACAGATCTCTAAAGAGCTCGTTCGTTCCTGGTGGGTGCTGGCCTTTGCTATAGTCACCTTTGCCCTCTATGAACAGGCCTCCTGCCGGCTGATGAAAGGTATCGAGAAACTCAGCATTCGCGCTCAAGATTTAGAAAATGCGATTTGTAAGGCAGAAAAAAAGCAGACAGAGCTAAGACTGCAAGTAGCTAGTCAGAATGACCCTCAATGGATCGAGCTGTCACTCATTATGGGCCTAGGACTGGTTCCTGATGGCTACACTAAAATCTACTACACCAACGAATGACTTGTAAATGATGACTTTCATTTTGATTGCAGCAATCCTCTTACTAACAGTAGCTTCGAGTTTTTGTTCGCTGTCAGAAATTGCTTTTTTTTCATTACCGGCCACTAAAGTACGCTCCTATCGTCATCATCTGAGTGCAAAAAAGCGACAAATTGCAAAGCTACTTCGCGAATCGAAAAATTTACTTGTCACAATTTTTCTTCTCAACACAATTGCCAATATCCTTGTCCAGAATCTATCATCTGATCTGTTTAGCGAAGAGGCAGGAAGCTGGCTCTTCAAAGTGGGTATTCCCCTTATTCTTGTGCTTGTCTTCGGAGAGCTTGTACCCAAATATCTGGGTCTACTTTTTAATGAACAAGTAGCAGAATTTTCAGCTCCATTTTATGACTGGTTTCAAAAGATTTCTGCTCCACTTCGCCATGCGATCTACCACGTTGCCAACTTCTTTTCACGCCTGCTTTTTTTCTACATGAAAGTAGAAAAACCTCTTTCTGAAGAGGAGCTGGAACATATCCTGCAGACCTCTGAAGGTA
>JAHFTM010000084.1:2720-7629 GCA_023269335.1 Chlamydiia bacterium | reverse complement strand
TGGCAACATTATTCTTTTCATCGACGAGTTGCATACAATTGTGGGAGCTGGTGCTGCCGAAGGTGCGATTGATGCTTCTAACATTTTGAAACCAGCACTTTCACGTGGTGAAATTCAATGTATCGGTGCTACGACAATTGATGAATATCGTAAGCACATCGAGAAAGACCCAGCCCTTGAGCGCAGGTTTCAGAAGATATTTGTGCAGCCCTCATCTGTCTCTGAGACAATTGAAATCATGGAAGGCTTAAAGGCAAAATATGAAGAGCATCATCGCTGCCACTACACGCCTTCATCTATTACCTCCGCAGCCATTCTTTCAGACCGTTATGTACATGGAAGGTTTTTACCAGATAAAGCGATAGACCTGCTTGATGAAGCAGGCGCTATGATGCGCATTTCTATGATGAATCAGCCGCTTGATATTTCAAAGTTTGAAGCTGAAATTGAAGAAAGCCGTCTTGCTAAAGAAGAGGCGATCAGCAAGCAAGAATATGAAAAGGCAGCCAAATTACGTGATACAGAAAAATCGCTTCGTGAAAAATTGCAGCAAATTCGCACTGAATGGGAAGCGAATAAAGAAGAGCATGAAGTTGCAGTTGACGAAGAGGATGTAGCACGTGTTGTTGCTAAACAGACAGGTATTCCGACGTCGAGGCTCACAGAAGGAGAGACGCAGAAGCTACTCAAACTTGACGAGACGATTAAAAACAGTATTGTGGGTCAAGATGAGGCTGTGGGTGCTATTGCGAGAGCAATTAGAAGAAGTCGTGCAGATATTAAAGATCCCAACCGTCCAATTGGCGCATTTCTCTTTTTAGGACCTACAGGCGTTGGAAAAACGTTACTTGCAAGGCTACTTGCAACACATATGTTTGGTGGAGAAGATGCTCTTATTCAACTTGATATGTCTGAGTACATGGAAAAGTTTGCGGTTAGTCGTATTATGGGCTCACCTCCGGGCTATGTGGGTTATGAAGAGGGTGGTCAACTAACTGAAAGAGTTCGTCAAAGACCTTATTGTGTCGTCTTATTTGACGAAGTAGAAAAAGCGCATCCTGATGTCATGGATATCCTTCTTCAGATCCTTGAAGATGGCAGGCTTACTGATGCGTATGGAAGAAAAGTTGATTTTCGTAACACGATTATCATCATGACGTCCAATTTGGGGGCAGATCTTATTCGTAAGACTACAGAGATAGGCTTTTCGGCAAAAGAGGGCATGCCGGATTACAATACAATTAAAGACAAAATCGAAGGCGCGATGAAGAAAAGCTTTAAGCCTGAGTTTTTGAATCGTTTGACGGATGTTGTTATTTTCCAACCGTTGCCAAAAGAAGCTTTAAGAAATATTGTGGAGCTAGAACTTAAAAAATTGCAAGATAGGCTAAATAAGAAAGAGATTTTCATTTCTTTAACAGCTGAAGCGAAAGAATTTCTGGTGCAGAAAGGGTATCAGCCTGAGATGGGTGCAAGGCCGTTGAGACGAGTCATTGAGCAGTATGTAGAAGATCCACTCTCCGAGCTTTTATTGCAACGTCCTGATCAAAGCTGGCGCTCGGAAGTCATTTTACAAGGCGAAAAGCTGGTCTTTATTGATAAAGATTTTATAGCTAAGACTAAAGAAAAAGAAGTGCGTGAAAAAGAGCTGAAAGAAAGAGAGAAGAATAAGCAGGCTAAAATCAGCTCTAAGTCTGGCACTTAAAACAAAAAGTTAAAAAAGGGTCAACTCTGACCCTTTTTTTGAATCTTCTTTATTGGACTTCTAGCATGAGTTCGTTCATGAAAAAACAATTCTTCAAATTGTTTGGGTATAGTATTCTTATAAGTTATAACTTTTATAATAATTTTAATAAAAGAGAAGAAAGTTATGTCTTTTCAAACACAGTTACAAGTAGAGCGTCAAGCAGTTGCTCAGGAAGGGGTAAATTTTGACCAAGAGTTAGATGCAATTTCACGGCTTGATCGGTATCAGATTGGTCATCACCACGTAGAGCAGATCAATCGATCAATTGCACATCTTGTGCGAGTGATTTCAGAAAAGCAATCGCTGGATGAGCAGGATATTGGCACATTAAGGCAGATTGTGCAAAAGGTAAAAAAGCTTGATGCAAGTATAGAAGAGCACAGCTTCAACCAAGGCAAGAGTCTTTTTTATCATCTTGCTTATTTGCCGCGCGCCTTGGGTCTTTATCGTGCTACAAGTAAAATGAACCACGATGCTATGACATGCGTACTTGATAGACACGTGGTGCGGCTTGCAAATGAAAAGAAAATGGTCCTTGCTGATGGACAGTTCCTTCTTGTGAAGGACAAAGAGAGTGAAATACAAAGAAGAATGAGCCATGTGATCGAAAAGTTACAAGGCAAAGCGGAGGGTCTTTGTGTTGCAAGCCTTGTAAATGATGGGGATCAGTTTCGACTACGCGTGGTAAGAAAAGGTGCACAGTTGAGTGGCTCTTTACGGATTACAGAGTGTGTGATCAAAACAGGGCGCTTTTATATTGAACCACAGAATAGAGTTAAAAATAGAACGAAAGTAGATGCAAAAGTTGGGGTACAAGAGACAGAAAAATACCTCACAGTTGAAGCACTTCTTACGCATGACTTTCCGCAACTTCGCTGTTTTTCATTGAAAAAAGCAATAATCGAAGAGTTCAAAGCCCATTTTATGCGTCCTATGATGCCGCATACTGTCAAAGAAGCGCGCGAGTGGCTTCGTCTTTTGGTAAATGATCGATGCAAACAGTGTCTTTCTCTTTTTGTAGATGGTGCTAGAAATGATCGCTTAACTATTGTTATTCGTGATGTGGAAAAGCCGCTCGATTTTTGGGTGGAAGATGATGGCACCATTATGGGTCAAAATAGCTCCTTTGCATCAATTCATGATTTTGAAAATCACTATCCTGTAAGTCTCACCTATGTCAAAGCAATGGTTGCAATTGAGGCTGAAAAGCCAAGTTTACAGCAGGATATTGGTCGCTTTATGATCTCGTTTGCAGATACGAATTTCAAATTGCGGCAGGTCAAAAATTGCGATGACGTAGAAGCGGAGCTTGTCAAAGCAGGTGATAAGGATGTGTTTATAGTGTGGAAAGCGCTTATCTATGGAATGCCGGACGATCAGTTTGGTGATGCGGGTGGATCAGTTGCTTTCTCCTTTAGAAACAGCAAAGATGGAAAAATCTCGCACTATGATGTAAATTGGAAAGATGGCACTTTATTTATCAACGATTCAAATCAGTCAAAGCCCCTTGAAATTTACACATTCACAACCCGTGAAGCGCTATCAGCTGAGGCAATTTATCAAGCGTTTCAGAGAAAGGGTTTTGGTGTACGCTTAAGTATTGCGCTAGAAGCTAATGCCAAGAAAAATCTGATCGAACGATTTCGTTCGGCAATCTATGCAGATACAGCCGCACTAAAAGCCGGGGAAAGCAGGCTAAGTCGTCTTTTAAAAGAATGTTCTGACAAGGATAAGGCAATGACAAAAAAGGCTTGGTATGCAGTCACTGTAGAACAGAGGCAGTCTGACGAAAGCTGGCAAACAATGACATTTAGAAAATACTCAAAGTCCACGTCTATTTTTGGCTCTTTTTTTGGAAAGTGGAAGTGTATTGAATGTGTTGTTTCAGTCGATGCAACTGGCGAGTATATTTATAAGAATCCAAAAGTTGCCAAAAAGGGAGAAAAACTTGAGCAGTTTATTCCCTTTCAAGTGAATGACTTTCTCGAGAATGCTGTTTCCTTAAAAGAGCTCTAAAGATGAATACAAACGATAACGAAGAAATCGTTCACCTTTAATAAGCAATTCCCCATCAGGTTGAAAGCCTAATCTTTCCAATCCTTTGATGCGTGTTCTAGAAGGAGATAGCAGGGCAGTTATCGATTCAAACCCCATTTCTCCAAATGCCTTTTTGATAATTGTCTCATAAATCGCCCTACCCATCCCCCAGAAAGCTGGATGTAGAACCAAGGCAAGGTCAGCATCTCCTTCTTCATATTGCAATCCTCCCCATCCTGCAAATTTGTCATCAACAACAAATGCCCAGGGTCCATATCCATGCTCAGTCCATAACTGTTCTTTATCTGCAATGAATGCATCATAAGCGGCATCATTAAAGCAGTTTTTAGCCAAGGGCATGTGACACCGAACGAGAGGGTGGTTGAAGAGCTGTATAATCTCAGATTTATTGATCTCCGATAAGCGTTTACATTCAATTTTCATTGGAAAAGTTCCATTTTATATGGGTAGATGATCTCTAAGAATTAATGTATTTTTTTTCACAAAGTAGATCACATTCCGACCCTTTTTTTGACTCTTCTTTACTAGTAGTCCAAATCAAAAATTGTTCGAGTTAATTTTAATTTGAACTACTAGCTCAAAGGAATTACTACTTGTCAACATATTGCCAAGTACTACCATCTCCGATCTTCTTGAATAGGGAAGCGACATAATTTCATTCCTCCAAAGTTATTTTGAATTTTTTGGAATCAGGTATTTTCTCGTGTTACAAATTTTGCTATTCATTCTGGCTCAGAGATAAAATTTGTGCCACGATGTGTTGAAAATATGTCCTAGTAAAGAATGTTTTTTAATTAATTTTCGATAAAACCAGCGCTAAGAGAGGCGCAACTACTAGTTTTCTACTAAAATTTCAAAATATAGTAGTTATGACGATTTTCTTGTGAAAATGACCTGACCTGCAGAGAACAGTACAAGTTTATATCTTATATAAATTTTTTAATTGTTATTAACTACAAGATTGTAGTACATCCTCAAACAGGAATCTGGACGGTATTAGTTCTTGATTTTCTACAGAATAAGGAGCGGTGATTGATGCAGTTTTTAATGAATCTTTTCAAAAATGTAACGGGATTTCGGCTTTTTTATTTCCTGTTTTTTAGT
>JAHFTM010000084.1:0-2710 GCA_023269335.1 Chlamydiia bacterium | reverse complement strand
AATCCCTAAAAAACAAAATATCATTGTGATTTTGACAGATCAAGAACGCTATCCTATCCATTGGCCAGAAGGCTTCACTGAAAAAAATCTTAGCTCTTCTATGAGGCTGAAAAAACATGGCCTCACATTTCATCGTGCCTACACGTCCGCATGTGAGTGCTCTCCAAGTCGTGCAGTGATTGAAAGTGGTGAACATTATCCAACGAATAAGGTTTATAGAACCCCACCGCCACAAGCAGGGCTCCCTTCTGAGAAAGAGCTAGTGGATATCGGCTCTCTTCTCAAAGAAAAAGCTGGTTACGATGTGGTCTGGAAAGGTAAATGGCATTTAAGTTGGGCGGTCGATAAAGGCTATAATTGGTCAGAAAAAGATATTGCTCATATGCAAAAACAATACGCGTTGAACGGTTGGAACCCTCCTGATGCTGGGAATGCTATCATGGCTGAGGAGCCCACAGCTCAAGGAACCATGTTTCAGGGCCTCACCTCGTTAGGAGGTGGTTATGCGAACAATGATGGTCGTTATGTGCAGGGCGTAACAAAAGATGATTCTAAGCAAACTCCTGGTTTTGGAGAAAGTATACTTGACTATCTAGCAAAGCTTGGAGCAGTAGCACCGGCTGAGAGAAAACCATTTTGTCTTTTCATTTCCCTAGTCAACCCTCATGACGTGTGGGTCTATCCAAATTCCTGGAAAGAAGCGGGCTATCAACAAGAGGAGTTTGCTCATTTAGGTATTGACCTGCCTGCCAATTATGCTGATGATTTGACGACAAAGCCTAGCATTCAGCTCAAAGCTCGAGAGGCTTATAACAAACAAGCCACACTCAAAGACAAGAATGCTGAAAGAGAGTATGTCAATTTTTATGCCTATTTACATAAGCGCGTCGATGTGCATCTCAATACAATTTTAGATGCACTTGAAACAAGTGGATTACTGGATTCTACAATCGTCATCAGAACAGCTGATCATGGTGAGTTAGGGCTCTCCCATGGAATGCGTGAAAAAGCCTATACTGCTTACGAAGAAATGATCCATGTTCCACTTATTATTTCAAACCCTAAGATGTATCCTTTGCCAAAAACAACAGAATCGTTTTATTGTCACATCGACCTCATGCCCACTCTTGCAGAACTTGCCGGTATTCCAAATGCCTCATCTTATGGAAAGGGCGTCAGCATTGTTCCGATTCTTAAAGATACTTCGGTATCAGTTCAAAACTCCATTTTATTCACTTATGATGATGTGTTTTTCCTTCCTACAACTACTCCAGGATCTCATATCCGCGCCGTTCGAGAAGGTGATTGGACCTATGCTGTCTACTATTCAGAAATGGGAGGAGACTTTGAATATGAATTGTATAATCTGAAAAATGACCCTGGCCAGCTTGTTAATCTATTACATGGGGCTGTAACACAAGAAAATGCCCAAGAGGCAAAAAGACTTCATGTGCTTTTGAAAGCCAAGATCGACAAAGCGAACGCTTTACCAAAAGGCGTTCTTTGGCCTGAAATACTCTAGAGAAGGAATTCTTATCATGAAAAAAATTGCACTTGAAGAACATTTTATTACACCAGATTTTCTTCCCCTTACTGAGCAAGTAGATTTTGTGGCTATGAACCAAGTAAATCGCGCTGACTTCAAAGCCAGGCTATTAGATTTTCATGATATGCGCTTGAAAGAGATGGACAAAGCAGGAATTGAGCTTGCAGTTCTCTCTTTAACTGATCCTGGTGTTCAGGGGGAAAAGGATGCTGTTAAAGCAACAAAGCTTGCCTCTACAGTCAATGATTTTCTTGCAGAAAGAGTGGCTGAAAATCCGCAGCGGTTTCGTGGTTTTGCGCAAATTGCATTGCAGAATCCAAAGGAGGCCGTAAAAGAACTTGAACGTGCGGTTCTGGATCTTCATTTCGTTGGTGTGTTAGTGAATGGGCAAACCAACGGTCACTATCTTGATGAAGAGCAATTTTATCCATTGTGGGAAAAACTAGAAGAGTTGAAAGTTCCTTTGTATCTACATCCCGGCAGCCCCTATCAGAGCGCACAAAGCTATAACGGTCATCCAGAGCTTAATGGCCCTTTTTGGGGCTGGACTGCAGAAACTGCTACGCATGCACTGCGTTTAATAACAAGCGCTACATTTGACCATTTTCCTTCTGCAAAGGTTATTTTGGGTCATATGGGCGAAACACTGCCATATCTTGCTTGGCGCTTTGATAGCCGTTGGAAGATCTTACAGCATTCAAAGCAATTAAAAAAGCAGCCCTCTCAATATCTGAGAGATAACATTTGCGTCACAACCTCTGGTATGTGTTCAAATGGCTCACTTTTATGCGCTATTCATGAAATTGGTGAAGACAACGTGCTATTTTCAGTCGATTATCCTTATGAATCTTCAGCAATTGCGTCAGAATTTATTCAAAAAGCACCGCTCAGTGATATACAAAGAGAAAAAGTTGCCTACAAAAATGCAGCGCGCATTTTACAGCTATCGCTATGAATGGTCTACTACACTTTTAGGTTGGCTTCCCATCTTTGGATAAGCTCTAATAGCTCTGTCTTATTCGGCTTTTTACTTAGCGTCTTGCACAGTTCAGGGTTGGCTATAAGATGCGCAATTTTAGCAAGTAAGCTCAAATGCCGCTTATCATCAGATGCAAGTAGGAAAAAGAGAGTGTGTACTGGCATACCATCGAGTGCGCCATATTC
>JAHFTM010000083.1 GCA_023269335.1 Chlamydiia bacterium | reverse complement strand
ACCGACTGGGTTGTAGCGCACTACAGCCCTGAAGAGCGCACACAGGTGCTTGAAGACGACGGCAGATATCGCCCACAGTGCTTCATTCGTCTGTTTAAGGAATTACAAATTTTTGCGTAAAAATCAGTGACGTATCCTTGTCAACACCTCGAGCAACATTTTTTCTGTAAGCTTTCCGGTGTTGGTGTTTTGTGGGCTTGGATGATAGCTAGCGTAGAGCATTGGTAAACCCTCAAGTGAATAGCTACTGCCATGCTTAAAGAGAGGTCTTTTCTCTTTTCTCTTTGCTTTTTTGTTGGCATAGGCCCAAAAAGCATCAAAGGCAAATTTTCCTAAGCAAAGAACTGCTGTCACATTTTTTAAAAGATGAAGCTCTCTTGTCCAATATTGTGAACAGGTCTTGCACTCTTGGGGTGTTGGTTTATTTTGCGGCGGTGCACACTTGACAGCTGCAGTGATATAGTAGCCAGCTAGCTGTAGGCCATCATTCATAGCTGTTGATGCGCTTTGATTGGCATAGCCTGCTTGATGAAGCACCTGAAAAAGAAAATCGCCGCTTGCGTCACCTGTAAAAATGCGGCCGGTGCGGTTGCCTCCTTGGGCAGAGGGAGCCAGGCCTAAAATAAATAAATGCGCTTTCGCATCTCCGAAACCTAATACTGGTCGTTTCCAGTACTGTTCGCCTTTGTGTTTTTTTTGGGGAGTAACACTTTCACGATACGCCACAAGTCGGTTGCAAAGATGGCAATCAACTATCTCTTGATTGAGCACAGCGAGAGAATCAAAATTCATAGCGCTTGAGTGCCTCACAAGCATCTTTTGCTGCATAGGTCACAATAAAGTCAGCCCCAGCTCTCTTTATGGCGGTCAAGGTCTCTAAAAAGGCCTTTTTCTCATCCAAAACACCTTTCTCATGGGCTGCCTTAATCATAGCATACTCACCGCTCACTTGATAGGCTCCAAGAGGCAGGTTTGTCATGGCACGTACTTTAGCGATGATATCAAGATTTGTGATGGCAGGCTTGACAAGCAGCATGTCAGCGCCTTCCTCTTCGTCGAGCATGCATTCAAGAAGTGCTTCACGTACATTTGCTGGGCTCATCTGATAGGTTTTTTTATCGCCAAATTTCGGTGCTGAATCAAGAGCATCACGAAATGGACCATAAAAAGAAGAGGCCTGCTTGACTGCATAAGAGAGAATCGATACCTGATGAAATCCATTGCTATCGAGTGCCTTCCTGATAAATCCAATGCGCCCATCCATCATGTCACTTGGCGAGACTATGTCACAACCAGCTTCAGCTGCCCGAAGAGCCATCTCAGCTAAAATAACAATTGTCGGGTCATTTAAGATTGAACCTGCATCATCTACAATGCCATCATGGCCATGATCTGTAAATGGATCAAGGGCAATATCTGCCATAACAAGCACTTCTGGAAGCTCTTTTTTGATCGTCGCTATTGCTCTCTGTAAAAGATTACCCTGCCTTGTTGCCTCTGTTGCTAAGCTGTCTTTTTTTTCTTCAGTTGTATAACAAAAAAGATTGATTGCCCGTATGCCAAGCTGAAGGTTGGCCTCTATCTCTTTGAGAAGTGATTCAATGCCAAAGCGAAAGACACCAGGCATGCTTGTAATAGGAATTTTTTTATCCAGATCGTCGATAACAAAAAAAGGAGCGACAAAGTGTGAGGGATGCAGGCGCGTCTCTTGAATGAGTGCGCGCAGGGCAGAGCTTTTACGATTACGGCGAGCACGTCTCGTGATTTCAAGAAAACCGTCTTGCTGTAACAGTTGTTGCTGCATATCTGATCCTTGATGTATGTATGACCTATACGATACATATTGGGAATTTTTAATGGCAGAATTAACGAGTCGTCTAGAAGAAGTAACTCAAAAACTGACTCTAGTAAAAAAAGAAATTGGCAAAGTTATTGTAGGCCAAGAAGGGCTGATTATGCGCATGCTGATCGCCATTTTAGCCGACGGCCACCTGCTTGTAGAAGGGGTTCCAGGTGTCGCCAAAACGCTTGCGGTAAATGCGCTGTCCAAAGCGCTGAAGCTCGATTTCAAACGCATTCAATTTACCCCTGATCTTCTTCCTTCTGATCTCATTGGAACATCTGTCTACAACCCTAAAGAGGCTACTTTTTTTGTACAAAAAGGGCCCATTTTTACAAATATCGTCTTAGCCGATGAAATCAATCGCGCCCCACCAAAAGTACAGTCAGCACTTTTAGAAGTGATGCAGGAAAAGCAGGTGACGATTGGTGGCGAAACATTCAAGACAGGCTCGCCATTTTTAGTACTGGCCACGCAAAATCCCATCGAGCATGAGGGCACCTATCCTTTGCCTGAGGCTGAGACTGACCGATTCATGATGAAGGTAAAAGTTGACTATCCAACAAAAGTAAATGAAAAAGAGATTGTACTGCGCTTTGCAAAAGCGCAAAAACCTGAGATGCCGCAAGCTGTCTTTTTACCTGAAGATATCATCGAGGCGCGAAAACTTGTCCATGACATTTACCTTGATGAAAAGGTCTTGAACTACATTCTAGAGATTGTCTTTGCAACGCGCTTTCCCAAAGAGATTAAGGTAAATATTGCTGATCTTTTGGAATATGGCGCATCACCACGTGCAAGTATTGCCCTAGTAACTTGCTCGAAGGCACATGCGCTCATAGAGGGCAGAGGGTATGTCACACCCTACGATGTAAAAGCTGTTGCTTTTGACGTTTTACGACATCGTTTGATTTTATCTTATGAAGCTGAAGCTGAAGAGGTTACCCCTGATACGATCATCCAGCGTATCTTTGATGCCATCCCCGTGCCGTAAGAGGTCGTATGAAAGAGCTCCTAAGCCGCGTAAAACATATAGAAATTACAGCTAAAGAACGTGTGTTAGACCTTTTTTCAGGCATGTATCATTCAGCATTCAAAGGCAAAGGCATTGAGCCTGAAGATTTACGTGAATATGTCGCAGGTGACGATATTCGTGCAATTTCCTGGCCAAAAACTGCGCAAACAGGAAAGCTTTTTGTAAAAAACTTTCGTGAAGAGCGCGATCTTACAGTTTTTTTAATCGTTGATATTTCAGCCTCACAATTTTTTGGCAGCCATTACGAAACAAAGCGCGAGCGCATAGCAGAAGTAGGTGCTGTTTTAGCTTTGTCAGCTATCTACAATCAAGATAGAGTAGGCTTGATTCTTTTCTCATCTGGTACAGAAAAATATATTCCACCAAAGCGCGGCACGCGGCATGGTGCACGCATCATTCGTGAACTTTTAGCCTTCGAGCCCACAGAAAAAGGTACAGATATTGCGCAAGCGCTACAGTTTTTCAATAAGGTAACAAAGAAGCGTTCAATCGCTTTTTTACTTTCAGACTTTCTTGCTCCTTCATCGTCATACAAAAAAGAATTTATGCTTACCTCTTCAAAACATGATGTGGTGGCACTTTGTATTTCTGATCCTGAAGAAAAGAATCTGTCGATACAGGGCCTTGTGCGCTTTATAGATGCCGAAACAGGCGCTCATAAAGTTGTAGATCTAAATAATACAATAAAGCAGCAAGTTTCCAAAGAGCGTGAAGATGAAGAGCGCGATCTGAAAACACTCATTGGAAAATCAGGCGCCGGTATTATTTCCATCGACACCAAGAATCCCTATGAGACCGCTCTTGAAAAATTTTTTACCCTGCGAAAAAAAAGGCATTAGAAAATACATGCGCTGTAAAATCAACCGCTGTTTATACATCTTCCACTTTTTTTTTGCTCTTCTTGCCAGTAGCACGCTAGCTAGCGCTGATATCCCTTGGAGAGTTGAAGTAACAAAAAATAAAGACACTCTTGCCTTCGGCGATACCCTCCACGTGACCATTTGTGTGGACTATCCCTCATCTTATGAACCTAATCTTTTTGAGTTTCTACTGCAGCAAGAAAGCATCAGTGACTATGGCTATTTCGGGCTTCTTTCTTCCAGCTACGAAAATAAAAACTCCCATGTTGTTATAGACTTGCAACTGCAGCCTGAAAAGACAGGCACCCTGATTTTTACCCCAGGGATGCTCTCCTTTTCACCTAAAGAGAGCTCACTGCCTCTTCACTCATTACTTGTTTCTGCATTTTCTATTGAATCAAAAGGTCTTTTCCCAACTCCTCAAATAATGCCGCCGCTACCATTCAATCCTGAAACAGCTATCGATATTAACCCTGAAAACTATAAAGCTACATTCGAAAATCCAGAGCTTATGGCAAAAGAACAAAAATACAACTTGGGGCGCTCAATTGCAAAATCGCGTGCATGGACTGCCCTGGTGATCATTTTTTTTATCGCAAGTCTTGTCATTGTTATCTTTTGGTTCCTCAAAGAGTATGCTCTTCTCTTTACCAAGAAAAAATTGCCTACAAAAAAGCGTGCTCTGAAAGAAGAATTTAAAGCCCTAGAAGACTCACAAGGACCATATGATAACCGCATTTCAACTCTCTCAGAGCTTTTACGAGCTGCAATGAGTGAAAAGGAGCAAAGAAAATTTCAGGGAATGACCTCTCAAGAGATTATCTCTCATTTACAAGCAAGTCAGGCTCTCGAAGATACTGAGAAAAAAATGCTCCAAGACCTTTTTTTAAAGCTAGATGCCATCGAGTTTTCAGAAAAAACAGAAAACCACGCATTGATAACAGATACCACTTGGAAAGCTCTGCTTGGCAGCAGCTCACTTCTTTTTAAATAGCGCCTCCATTACCAACTACTGTTAAGAAAGCGACAGGTTATCGGATCATATTCCAAATCACCATACGACAAGAACCCCGTCACCTGATCTTTACGCCTTGCGCGATAACGCCATGGATTGCCTAAAACTGATTGAGCCACTGCGGTGCCATTTTCATCAAAGATCATCTCTTCTCCAAATGCCGAATAAGAATAGCTTTCCAAGATCTTTTTATGCGATGCATTAGCAAGATAAATGACATTACCAAACAGATCAAAGATAGGTAGGTAGATGCGATGATAAATCTCGATGGCTACACACCCCTCTGCCACCTCATCTTTAATCTGCCTAGGCACCTTCAATTCAACCACTGAAGATCTTTCGTTGATTGCACCACTTTCCTCACCCCCGATGTAAAAAAAGCGCAGCACTTTATCTTCTTGCCCTACTTGCTTACGATTTGCACACCGTCTTAAACTATCCCATTTGTAAAAAACAGAATCACTGCCCTCTTTTTCAAAAGAAGTCAGCATATTCAGCGGATTATAGATCAGCTTCGCGCCATCCTGCTCTTTACAATTCCCTCTCTCATCATAGAAAAATATCGCACGAACATTCTCTTTCTTCCCCTCTATCAACTGTCCTGTACTATTGTAAAAATAGTTCATGTCATCTTTTTCTCTAAGTCGCAACAAAGAGTCGAAGAGATACGTATGCCTAGAAGAGGGGGTAGGCCCTTTCTCTTCGACAAGCCTTCCAATGGCATCATAAACGTATTGAGTAGATTCATTGCCAACTATAACTTCTAAAGGATTGCCAAGTTTATCTTTTTTCTTGATACGCCCTTTGTAAAAGTAAGAATCACTTGCAGTAAGTGCACCTGAGCCTGACACATTCATATTCGTATCACCGCCATTGCGTAAAGTCTGCTCGCACACAGAAAAACCCTGCGCACTGAATCTTTTAAAATGATGTCTATATTCTTCTTTTCCAGTCTTTAGTTTTCGAACAATAAGAAGCGAGAGGGGTCCTTTGTATGAGTATTCAATACAAGAGTTATCTGGCAAAACGACTCTTTTTACTCGCCCCAGCCTGTCATATTCATAGCTTACACTATACTTCCCATACTCATCTTCTATAGTTTCTTCAGCTAACTGACCAAGATGCGTATAGCTACGATAAGTCTTAATACCCTCAGGAGAACAGGCTGCCACGATGCGCCCTAATTTGTCGGAGTCAAAATTCAAAATTGTCTGGGGTAATGCTTTCTCCATCATTCTTCTTATTTTAAGAAGGTGCCCCGTGCTAGAATACTCATATTGATGAGTTTCTTGGCCGAAGTTTATCGATTTAAGCTCACCACAATGGTTATAAGTATACTGAGCCGACAGCTCTCCACACATTTTCGATTGAAGGCTGTTTTTCGGCCCATAAGTCATCTTCGTTTTTATCTCATCTGCACTCTTCTCTTGTTTTGGAAGGATAGTTTCAACGATTTCAAGTAAATTTCCAACGGCATCAAAATGCTGCTTTTTTTGTTTGAGATGTGTTCCCTGCTCATCTTTTGTCAGCACCTCCACTTCTCTCCCTAAAGGATCATAGACTGAAAGTACTGTATTACCATTCGGATAGCTTATCTGCTTTTCTAAGTAGTGCTCGCCTGTAGTGGTAATTTGACTTTCGTCATACTCAATCTTCAGCTCTTTGCCATCTTTATCTCGTATTAATTGAGGCTTTGATCCTTGAAGAAAGCTGATTTCTTCCGTGACATCACCACACGCTCTTTTGACAAGATTACCAAATGGATCATAGGTATATTTTTCATGCAAAAGTTTTTCTTTTTGCTCGTTTTGCGATTCTTCAAACCATCTCTCCACTACTCGATCAGCGAGGTCATACTTTTGCATTTCCACAAGATACGTTTTCTCATCCACCCATTTTTTTGTAAGGCTTACCCTGCCTAGAGTATCATACTCATAGTCTGTACGTTTTGACTGCGGATCAATTTGAATGGACTCTTTTACCGATGGCTGAATTTCTAAGATCAGCCGCCCTGCAGCATCGTATGAGAAAAGCGTGAAATAATTTTCTTCACTTCGTACTCTCTGCAAATGAAATGTTGAATATTCAAAGCGCTTGTATGCAAAATAGGAGTTATTTTGCTTGTTGAAATGCTCCTTTCGTATAAGCCTTCCTTGATAGTCATACTCATAACTATTGAATGTATTATTGCGTTCTTTCTTCCTTAAGAGCAGCGCCTTTTCTGGTTCTCCTTTATCCATCTTATAAGCCCATTCAAACTGCTCTTGAGTTTTATCTGGAAACTGAATACTGACTGGATCACCTTTGACAGTATACTGCGTCATTTCTTCGTGGCCATTGGGATCTTTCTTTGAGATCATTCTACCCAAGACGTCATAAGAAAAGAGCCAGATTGGATTTGCCTTTTCAGTGTCATTCATTTGAATACGGGGCTCACAAATGGAAGTAAGCCTTGAAAGTGCATCATAGACGTAGCTACAACTATTGCCCAAATGATCGATAGAAGCTGTTTTTCTACCCATGGCATCATAGCTTGCAATGCGAACTTTAGTGCCACCTTCACGATATTTTTCTTTTACCGAAAGAAGGTTCCCTTGCGCATCATATTGAAAGGTAGTAACAAGTCGCTTTGCTTTTTCTTCCTTTCTTAAAAGCCTGTCACTCTCATCATAGGTGTATAAGGTAGCTTCACCGAGGGGATTTACAGAACGCATGAGATTTCTGTGCGCATCAAAAGAAAACTCTTCTGTTGAAAAAAGTTCACCTTGAGAATCATATACCAGGCGCTTTGTCAGATTTCCTTGGCTGTCACGCTCATTTTGTATACGTTTTTTTAGTTTTTCTACCTTTTGCGAGAAGTCATAGTACTTTTCTTCGAT
>JAHFTM010000082.1:3069-7630 GCA_023269335.1 Chlamydiia bacterium | reverse complement strand
ACACACGAAGTCGCACGCGCGCTGCCATCGCTTCTCTCTTATTTACCAAACAAAAAAATAGCCCTTCACTCCTTTAGCTGCACAAATATTTCTTTGAGCCCACAGGCAAAAGAGCTCTATAACGTTAAAGGAACGCTTTTTTGGAATGCTAAAAACTCATACCTTACAAGCTCCATTTCAGCTGAGTCAACCTCTTCCTCTACAGTAAATGCTTACCTCAAACTTAGTAAAAATGAAATTTACGGCTCATTTGAGGCTACTCTTTCGCAAATCGATGCTGACAAACTGCAGCTTCAGGCAGCTCGTTGTCAAATCGCAGCTGAATTTTCAAGTCGTAATAAACAAGTGTTAAATCAGCTCTGGCAGCAAAAAAACACTACAAAGATGCGACAGGAGCTTCCCTTTGGGCTGGGCAAGCTGACCATACAGCTTGTAGCCAATCAAGCGCTCAAAGAGCTATTTCCTGAGCTGCAAAGTCTTTCTTTATCAAGCACCTTTGAGCTTTCAAATAATCTACAGCTCTCCTTTGAAATCGCTCCTATAAAAGTATATCACACATTTTCAGCAAAACCTTTGGCCATCACCTCTAATATCTACGGTAAAGCACAAAGCATCCAAAGTGTTCACTCCATTCTTTTACAAGCAAAAACAGTCGGCAGAGGCGATCTTGAACTTAGCGATGTTGAATTGAACGTCAATTGTAAAAATCTCAAATCATTGTGGGCAGCAACTCTTGGCCTGGATGGTAAGGTTACTAAAGCTAATCATTTACCACTGCACTTTGAAAGCTCACTTCTCAGTAAATACACAGCCCATAATAAAAGGCTTATTTCCTTTCAAAACAGCATTCTCTCCCTTGGCAAAACAGTTATGCATGGCGATCTTGATTTTCTCCATTCTCCCTCATCACCACTTCTTGTAAAAGGCAAAATTGAAGCTACATCCGATGACTTGGCTCCTCTCGGTATGTTGTTCCAAATACCTATCAGTGGCAAAGGCACAGCCTCTCTTTTGCTTGACTTACAAAAAGAGCAAACTGCAAAAATCAGTGGTAGCTTATCGCACTTTCGCACGCCTTTCTTTAGTTTTGATAGTGTAAATTTTGAAGTTACAGAGTGTGGCCAGCTTTCCAAACCGCAGCTAAAAGCAACCATTCAAGCAAACCAAGGAACATTCAACCACATTGAAATTGACTCAAGTGCACTGTCTACACAAGTTGATCTTTCACAAGACACTTGTACCTTCCCCTTTCAACTTGAATGCCAAGGTAAGATTGACAAAGGGCCCTTTAGCATTAATCTTGCAGGAAAATTTCAAGAAAATAAGGCAAATAATCAAACTTCTCTTTTACAAAAAGTTATTTCCTTACAATCCCTTACCTTTTTTCTCGACCAGAAAAAAGCGCGCCTTGCTGCCCCTTCAAGCCTTTCTTTAAGTGAAAAAGAGGTCACGCTCTCCCCTCTCAACATAGTTTGGGAAAATGCAGGACAGCTGTCATGCAGTGCAAAAATTGCCGAAGATGCCCTTTCAGGAACATTTTCAGCTCAAGCTGTGCCACTTGATTTTCTACACTTCCTTTTTCCAGAAACGTACATTTCTGGCAACTTCACAGCCCAAGGCAATCTCCAAGGCACAAAAACAGCACCTGAGCTGCACTTCAACTTGAAAACAAAATCGCTTGTGATTGGCACGCAAAAGCAAGCTTTTCTCTTTCCTTTTGACTTACATCTTTCTTGTGATATCGATGAAAAAAGTGCTGCAGTTACAGGCGAGATTTATACAAAGACCAAGAAAAAACCGCTGACGCTACAACTTGCCATTCCCGTACGTTTTTCTAAAGAAGCCTATTTTTTCAACTTTCTACCGGATGAAATGATAAAAGGCAGCCTACAAGGTAGCTGTGAAATCTCACCTTTTCTTTCACCCTTTTTAGAAGAAGATGAAATTGTCGAAGGAGCTCTCGGCTTTGACCTTTCCTTTTCAGGACCAGTTTACAAGCCTGAAGTTTACGGCAACTTTTCATGGCAGCAGGGCAAGCTTGATATTTTAAAGACTGGCGCTATTTTCTCTCATATCGTAGCTGATGGCACAGCGTATGGAAATTCGATCATTTTTAAATCCATTACCTGTCGAGACGAAAAGAATGGCACGCTTTCTGCACAGGCAAAAATCGAGTGTAAACCTGATATGCATTTTCCTTTTGTTTTGCATCTGGATGCAAAAGAGATGGAACTTGTACGACGTGACTTTGCTCAGGTAACTGCCAGTGGTAAAGCGGAACTGATCGGCAACTTCAAGAAGGCACATCTTAAAGGTGCTTTTATCGCTAAAAATGCGGAACTCAACTTAACAAATGATTTTACACAAACGATCCCCACAATCAACTTCATTTTCATCAACCAGCCTCATTCTCTCTGTCATTCTCCTAAAAACAACTTTGCTCTCTCTCTTGATTTGGATGTAGCCTTGCCCAATAGCGGGGTAATCAAAGGACGTGGCCTTGATTCTACTTGGAAAGGGGATCTTAAAATTTCTGGTACCACCGATCAAACACTTGTCCATGGCAAGATCTCGGCTGATAAGGGAACCTTTTCATTTGCCAATAAAGAATTCAATCTGCAAGAAGGATCAATTGACTGGGCTGGAGATATTTTTTCTCATTCGCGCTTAAACCTAGTTGCCAGCGCAGACCTTGGCCAAATTCGAGCTCAGCTTTATTTACGGGGCTCACTTGAAAAGCCGCGCATAGCACTCTCTTCAATTCCCATGCTGCAAGAAAGAGAGATTCTCTCTTGGATTCTTTTTAACAAGCCCATAACAGAAGTATCACCTGTACAGGGCCTACAGCTAGCACAAGTACTTTTGAGTATGAATGGAAAAGCTTCAAAATTTAACATCATCGACAAATTTAAAAAGACATTCGGCATTGATCACATCGATGTGAGCCGGACACAAGCAGCTGACGAAAAGCCTGAGAATGATGCTGTAGCTTTACAGGTAGGTAAATACGTTTCCAAAGATGTTCTCATCAAGTTGTCTAAAGATATCACGAATGCTGCCAACCGCGTTGCAGTTGAAGCAAACCTTCATAAGAATATATCTGTAGAAGCTGAGGTTGGTGACGATGAAAAGGGCCAGATGTCGTTGATGTGGAAACATGACTATTAAAAATCAATAAGTCACGCGATGTTGGAGTTTTTTGATATTGGAGTCTGACTCGCAACTAAAACTTGCACATCGCGTTAACTCATGCTTCTGGAGATTTTTTGGAGAGTGCTGGCTTCGTTCTGCTACACTGCACGAACACAGATGATTACCTGCGTCGTGCCATAACACGAAGGGTCCGTAAGGAAATAACCTCTAACGTTCTAGAGGAAAAATTGGTTTAGCTTTCGCTAATTCCCCAAGATCTGATCTGTCTTCTTCCTTACGATCCCTAAGTTACGCTCCGTTTGATCTATGCAATAACTACTTCTGTAGCTTCAGGTCCTTTGCGTCCTGCCCCTTCAACATACATAACTTCTGTTCCTTCACGCAATGATTGAACATCTCCTCTCACATTGTTCATGTGAACAAAAAGATCCTTACCACCGTCGTTTGGCGTGATAAATCCAAAACCTTTTTGTGTGTTGAAAAACTTAACTTTACCTTTTGACTTTTCCATACTACTTCCTGATATAGCTTTTTCGTTACAATTTCGACCTTTCACGAAAAAACTCAAGCCCACAAAAACCAGACTTAAGCAGTCTATTTTATTTTAAATAAAGTTTTTATTATATCATAAATATAATAATTCATGCACTTTTATGGTTTTTACAAGGACTGCGATTTTATCTTCACCAATAGAGCAAAAATAAAAAAGCCTAAAACCCTCTCAGAACTATATATCGAGCAACTTTTTTGGATTTTGTTAAAAAAAGACGATTGACTACGAAATATAGCAAAGTGCGCTTTTAAGATAGCTACCTTCGGGATGATAGATGTTGAATGGATGATCAAAAGCGTGTCTATGGCGCTCTAAAATCTGTACATTGCGTTTAGCATCTTTTGCTGCAGCAAAGAGAATTTGAGTAAATAGCTGTTCATCTACATGGTAGCTACACGAGGAGGTCATCAGAAGTGTTCCAGGCGGACATTTTTTCATCGCCATCCGATTAATCTCTTTATAGCCACGTGCCGCGTTTGGTACATCTTGCTTTCGTTTGGCAAAAGCTGGTGGGTCAAGGATAATCAAATCATACTCAAGTGGGCGCTGCTTTAAAAATTCAAAGACATCTTCTGCGTATTCATTGTGGGCGCGCTCTTGAAAGCCATTCAGCTCAATGTTCTTTTTCACAAGCTCACAGGCCTCTTTTGAGATATCGACAGAGTCGCAAACAGCCGCTTTGCCACGTAAGGCATACAAGCTAAAACCACCGGTATAACAAAAGCAGTTGAGTACTCTTTTATCTTTAGAAAGCTTACCTACAAGTGCGCGCATGGCGCGCTGATCAAGAAAAAAACCAGTTTTTTGACCATGGAGTGCAGAAATATAAAATTGAAGACCATCTTCCAGGTAACA
>JAHFTM010000082.1:0-3059 GCA_023269335.1 Chlamydiia bacterium | reverse complement strand
GCTCTAGTGGTACTCCATACAGCGTTTTCTCACAAGGTGAAAGCCCTTCCTCTTTTCTAGATGAAGCATTGGATTTTTCATACACCCACTCTGGCTTCAACTGCAAAATCAGCTCCTCGAGAATGGGAGCTTTCAGTCTTTCCATTCCCAAAGATGAAAACTGCAGCACAAGGGCACTTGCATACTGGTCTACAATAAGCCCCGGAAGAAAATCACCTTCAGCATTAATAAGCCGCAATGCATTGGTTTTTTGATCTTTAAACAGCTCTTTACGCAGGTTAATCGCCTGTCTGATGTTCTCAAAAATGACATCTAAGTAGGGCCTTTCGTCAAAGGCGATCATCCGACAAAAAATCTGGGATTTTTTATTTGCCATCCCCTGGCCAAGAAATTCGCCTTTCGACGAATAGACTGGTAGAACATCTCCATCAATGAATTCAGGAGCGCTAAGGATTGCCCCAGAAAAAAGCCAAGGATGCTTTGCAAGAAGCGATTTTTCACGCCCCGGCTTGACAATAATTTTGTTCATTAATTTGTAGGTGCCGGTACTGGCAGTTCTTGCTTTGTATCTTCTTTCAAAGCATCACCGAGCTGAAAAGAATCGGTGAATTTCTTGAAAAGATCATCAATAAGTGCGGACGTACGATCACTTAAAGTAAGCACGAATAATGTTTTACCTATCAAAAACGTTTTGCTGCGGATAGTGATATCATTATTCTGTATGGCAAAGTCAAGTGCCGGATAGTTTAAAAATGTGCCGCTCTGATGCGTTACCAGCTTGTTATTTGCACTTCCTGCAAGCATTTCGTTCATGGCGCTACTGAGTATATCATCCGCCTTTGAAGTGTTATAAGTATTAGGATACTGAATCATGCTAATCATGTAAGTAGTGCCATCTTTTTCTTGCGAAAAGTACATATCATACTTGGTTAAACCCTTACCTGGAAGAAAAGGAACCTCTTCAGAGGCATGCTGTGGCAGTGCAGGAAGCATCACTTTAAACGTGTTATTTTGCGGGCTGAATTCTTTCCATTCACTTGTGGCCTCAAGTGCAGCTTTTTGTTCGGAGACACTATCTTGAGTCGCAACATTGGTATTTTCTGCGGATGGATTTTTTCTCCACTGATCTACAAGGATGAGTGCAGCTAACATAACAATACAGGCAATAATGACTTTCGTTCTCGGAAGCATAAAAATTTCCTTTCTGTAACATGAAGAATGCATGCTAACAAATTGAACCAATTTCCGTACATCAACAATCTATAATGAATATTTTCAAGAAAAAAATAGGCTGCTTTTTAAAGATCAGAGCTACTTGCCTTGCTGTATGGATGCATGATAAGGCGAATGCTCCGTTTATTGAAAATATACAAATAAAACCACTGGAAAAGCACTTGAAGACGATTTGTAAAGCTAACTAAATACAAAACATGAATGAAACACCAAGAGAGCCAAGCAAAATAGCCTGTGATCTTTATCTTGCCAATTTTTGCGACAGCTTTGGCTTTACCTATAGTCGCCATCATGCCTTTATCAAAATAGCGAAAAGGGCTGCGATTTTCTGGTTTTATGCTTTTCGCAATCAGCTTTGCTACATACCGACCTTGTTGAATTGCAACAGGGGCAATTCCAGGTAACGGCCTCCCCTGCTTGTCCAAAAAGCAGGCTGCATCTCCTATGACAAACACCTCAGGATGCTGGGCAATGGATAAATCTTTCTCAACGACTGCTCTGCCAGAGCGATCTAGCGGTGAATTCAAGGTGGTTAAAAGCGATGAGCCCTGATTTCCAGCAGCCCAAATTATATTAGGGCTCTCAAGAAATTCATCACCTATCCAGACACCATCTGCAACTACTTTTGTCACGCTTGTATTTAGCCGCACGATCACGCCCAACTTTTCTAGATCCTCTTTTGCTCGCTGCGCTAAGTCTTGCGGGTAGCTTGGCAACACTTGTCCTGCTCCTTCAATAAGATAGATCTTTGTCTGTTCCGGCCTGATCTTGCGAAAATTATCGATGAGTGCATGCTTTGAAATTTCAGCAATAGCTCCTGCCATTTCTACCCCTGTAGGGCCTGCACCAATGATGATGAATCGCAAAAGACGGGCAGCTTCTTTCATGCTGTCAGCTTTTTCTGCTTTTTCATACGCTAATAAAAGATGATTACGAATGTAAAGTGCATCAGTAATAGTTTTCAAACCAGGCGCATGCTGGGCCCAGCTGTCGTTGCCAAAATATGAATGACTTGCACCGGGCGCGACTATCAAAAAGTCATAGCTAAAGCGCTTGCCGCAAGCCGCTATTACTTCTTTTTTTTCTTTATCAATCAGAACAACATCAGCAAGAAGCACGGTTGTATTTCTATTCTTGGCTAAAATTTTTCTTATTGGAGAAGCAATGGTATCAGCTGAAAGCGCAGCTGTTGCTACTTGATACAAAAGAGGCTGGAAAACATGGTGATTGACTCTATCCAATACAAAAACTTCGACAGGAGCATTTTTTAATGCTTTTGCAGCATTGAGACCCGCAAAACCGCCTCCAATAATGACTACTTTTGGATAAATCATATTTTTTATTCACTCGTTTTTAAATAAAAGTAAGATGATATCACATTTCTTTTTAAATATAAATTAAATTAACCATTAATAATGCTATTAATTTTCTTTAACAGATCGATCCAGAATGCGAACGCAACCTCACCATCAAAGCCACCCTTGTATCTATCTTGTTCCTTGACGAAAACTGGCGCTTCTCGTTTACTTTGGCACAGATTGCGGAAAACTGTGGAGTAATCATGAAGATGCAGCGTCTTAGAATTCTTTCTTGTCTTCTCATCGTCAGTTTCGTCGGCTGTAAAAATCAAGAACCTCCAGTGCCTGAAATTACTCCTGATCAAAAAAATCAAACCGTTCAAATAGTGAAGGAGGCACGCATTGCGTTTAACGAAGACGCCACCACTATTGACCCGAGAAAAGCAAGAAGCTTAAATTCTATCAATATTGCCAGGCTTCTCTTTGAAGGCCTCTCCCAAATAGACTCGGATGGAAACGCATCACTTG
>JAHFTM010000081.1 GCA_023269335.1 Chlamydiia bacterium | reverse complement strand
AGATTGTTTTACGGCCTCTGTAAAAAAACTGAGGATCTTCGAGATAGCTTGGTAGCCATCCAGGCTCGTTCCCAAAACCCAACATTTCTTGTAGCGTAAAATCGTCGAGATGAAAAATTCCAACTCGTCCAGCCATGCTTTCGGCAACATTTTTAAGCATACTCAAGTTTTGCGAACCTGTGAGAAAATACTGACCTTTTGCCTCGCTTTTATCCATTTTTCGCTTCAGTGCAGCTAATAGTTCAGGCACATATTGCACTTCATCAAGAATGAGTGGTGGTGGAAAAGACTCAAGGAAAAGCTCAGGATCTTGTCGTGCACCATAAATATCTTGCACTGGATCAAAAACAATGGCTTTTACCTCTGGAAAGAGATGAGAAAAGAGGGTGCTTTTACCTACTTGGCGAGCACCAAGGAGTAAAATTGCCTTAAAATATTTTGATGATTCGAGGATTTGCGTCTCGAGGTGTCGGGTAAGGTATCGCATATACCTTGCATTTTAGAGATGCTATTGCATTTTTGCAAGGTATTTTTCATTAATTGCATAATTTCTTTGAATATTGTGTGCCGTTCGGCTATTGACGTGAGTTTTGGTTTATTAATCAAGAAATTCAATTGAAGAGGCGCCATGAAATACATCGTTTTTTATGATGATAGCTGTGGTCTTTGCCAAAGATCTGTTCTTTTTTTCTTAAAGCAAGACAAGCAAAAACAGTTTTTTTTCAGTCCGCTGTCTGGAAAAACAGCGCAAATTGAACTCAAAGAGTGGCTGAAAAACAATTCACAGGTAGATAGCATTGTTTTGGTAGAAAAAGAGGCTGAAAAAAAAGAGACTTATTATTACAGCCAGGCAATTTTTCGAATGCTATGGCTTGTCGGTGGCTTTTGGTCCATGCCAGGCCTTCTTTCATTGTTGCCTTCAGGACTACTTTTACCAGCCGATTTCATCTATCAACAGATAGCCAAACGGCGTCGTACTATCTGCCGTTTGCCTGACGGTCAAATCAAAGCGCTCCACAAAGAGTATGAAGCGCAATTTCTTCCTTAGTAGTCCAAATCAAAAATTGTTCGAGTTAATTTTAATTTTAACCACTAGAAGCTATAATCCAAGCAAAGACGTCCTTCAGAGCTGTCAAGTGTGGCCTTGTGGAAAGGCTGATGGAATTTCTTGTGCCCTTCGCGCGCCTTTGAACTGCCGCCTCGGCCTTCAAACCGGAGGAGTTGGTACTCAGCTTTTAAAATCAAGTTCTCAAGGACTTCGTAGCCTAGACCTACAAGGCCGCTCTGCCCAAAACCTTTTATCCTGTTGGAATGCTGGTGAAAGTGCATGCCTTTGCCCTTATTTCTAAGGTTCCAAAAACCATGTGCATGGTAGCGAAGGGCAAATGCGAAGTCATACTCGCCGTAGCAAAAAAATGATGGAGTGAAGTCAAAATTAGCTCGAACACCAATGAAAGGCCCATCCCACTGCGATGTATAAGTTGAATTTAAGTTTTTGATTTTCTCATGCAGCTTAAAGCCGAAGAGACGCGTTTGTCGTCCATTTTTAAAACGCAGCTTTTCATACTGCCACAGGTAACCTAAAAGTGGTGAAATGGTGGCTCGAGAAGAGACAGCTATATCCTCACCAAAAGAGACTTGTGCATCCAAGGCGTGACTGCCTTTAATTTTTGATTTTGAACGCGAAAATTCTCCTTCTCGATTACTTTTGTGAAAGTCTGAATCATACACATGACCGCGATCCAGGATGTCACCGTAGCCAAGATTGATTTTTGAAAAATAGGAATTTCGTGTAAATTTTGTGATCAGACGCGTTTCATAAATGGTGATATTCTTGAAGGTAATTTCGGAAATAATATCCGGCTTATGATTTTTCCCTGAGATGCTCCATTTGAGCTTGTCCTGGCGCAAACCCTGTGTGACTTCAATGTCCACAGTGGTACCTGTATTGTCATTCGTTGCAGAGGTTCGCAGCGACTCTGCAAAAAGGGTAGCCATTCCTAGCTGCAGTAAAAGTACTCCAAAAATGCAGAGCATTTTTTTGTTCATCTTATTTCCTTTAGTATTAACTGTAACTTATTACATGGCATATTCCACACACAGCCGAACTTCTTGCGACATCAGGCGTGATTTATGAAAAGGGGTGCTGAATTTATGATGGTGCTCTTTGCCTCTCGTCTTTCCACCTTTTGCTTCAAGCCATAAAAACTGATACTCAAGTTTCAGCCATAGGTTGTCTATCCACTCATAGCCAATTCCAGCAAGACCAATATGACCAAAGCCTTTAGATCTACTTGAGCGCTGTTCAAAGTGCATGCCATGTCGATTGTTGCGTAAATTCCAGAAGCCATGAGCATGGTCTTTGAGGGCAAACAGAAAGTTATACTCGCCATATATTGAAAGCTGTTTCAAAGGGTCGTAAGAGGCATCTAAACCGATGAAAGGTGCGTTCCAGCGCGCTTTATAAGTGGAATTCAAGTCATGAAGCCTCTTTGAATGGCCATCTTTTATTTGTTTGCCATTTTTAAAGCGTAGCTTTTCGATCTCCCACAAGTAGCCTACAAGAGGGGAAAGAGTGATAGTAGAGTCAATGGCAAAATTTTTGCCCCAGGAAAGCTTTGCATCAGCTGTATAGCTTCCTCTGACTTTTGCACGGTCAGTTTCTTTTTTGTCACTTTTTTTAAACTGAGTGCCATGAACATGACCTGAGCGTATATCGCCATAACCGAGCCCTATTTTTAAGAAATAGTCATTCATCGTGAATTTCGAGGCGATGCGTGTTTGATAGATTCGCACATCTCTAAATGAAACCTTAGATGTTCTCTTAGGGTCTTTTTTATGCTT
Source organism: Chlamydiia bacterium (assembly GCA_023269335.1). Taxonomy (GTDB): domain Bacteria; phylum Chlamydiota; class Chlamydiia; order Chlamydiales; family FEN-1388; genus JAHFTM01. The sequence goes on along the minus strand of JAHFTM010000081.1, from coordinate 4,791 downwards.
TGAGATACTTGAGTTCAGATCGTCTTGTCGATAGCCTTGCATGACTTCAAACTCGCCATGGGCACCCATTTCGTAGTATTGCTTTTGCGGCTTTTCAGTGGTTTCAGAAGAAAGTTGTGGCGAAAAAGGAGAAAAGAGGCTGAGAGCAAAAAATGTGCACAGTGAGTGGATTGATTTTTTAATCATAAGTTTACGTCTCTTTTTCTAGGATTTTTTGAAAGTCTGCAATCTCAGCAAAAAGGCCTGCGACCATTTGCAAAAAGGCAAGGCGGTTTGTTTTTAGCTTCTCGTCATCAGCCAATATCTTTACATGCTCGAAAAGAGTAGCCAATTCTGGTTGAAGCTCTGAAAGAAGCGTCAAAGCCTCTGAATAGTTACGTTCTCTCACAGCCTTCTCAAATACTGGTAGGCAGCCTTTGAGCGCTTTATAGAGGCTTTTTTCCTCTTTTTCAGTAAGTAGGTCTTCAGAAAATGAAAGTTTCTGTACACCATTAATTTGACCTTGGCAGCGCTTATGAACTTCTAAAAGTTTGCCGAATGTGCTGTTTCCCTCTTTTTTGCGAAAGGCGTGAAGGGCGCTTAAGCGGTTAAAAACATCATAAAAATCATCAGAGCGCACAGAAAGGCAGGCTTCAATTTCACCCTTAGAAAAGCTATATTGAGGTGTGCTTGAATCGTGTAAGATGCTTTTGGCGCGGGCAACTAAAAATGTGTTGATTTCGCTGAGCAGATTTTTTTCATTCTTCTGAAGCTCTTCAGGAAATACTTTCAAACACTCTTGTAAAACAGAAGTGAGTGGCAGGTAGATTTTATTTTGAATGACAACGCGAATCAGACCAAGTGCTTGACGGCGTAGGGCATAAGGATCGCTTGACGAGGTAGGTTTTAAGTTGAGGGCAAAAAAACCAAGGAGATTATCAATTTTGTCTGCAATACAGAGCAGTACGCCTATGGAGGTAGTTGGCAGCGGGGCACCTTCTCCGCGTGGCATCCAGTGCTCATCAATGCCAAGGGCTAGCGCCTTTGGCTTACCCTGTTTTTCAGCATAAATTCTTCCCATTTGGCCCTGCAGCTCAGGAAACTCGCCCACCATTTCTGTGGCCAAGTCTGCTTTACAGAGCATTGCTGTTTCAATTAAAAGGGGTAAATCATCGCAGGCGATGTATTTGGTCAAGATTTTGACAAGTTTCTCAAGGCGTAAAACCTTGTCATACATCGTTCCTAAGCCTTTTTGGAAGATGACGCCTTTCAGCTTTTCATTGAATTCTACAAGCGGAACTTTCAAATCCTGCTCATAAAGAAAGACGCCATCAGAAAGGCGGGCAGAAATTACTTTTCGGTTGCCATGGCGAATGGAGTCAGTAGGCTTGGTATTCGCAGTGATAATGAATTGATTTTTTAGCACTCCCTCTTTATCAGCGACTGGGAAGTACTTTTGATGCTCGACCATCTCAGAGATGAGAACTTCTTTGGGAGCTTTTAAAAAGTCTGCATTAAATTCGGTGATCGTTAAAAATGGCCACTCAACCAGGTGAAGTACCTGCGGAATGACTTTTTCTTTTTGGACAACTTCAATGGCATGCTCTTGCTCAAGTTTTTGAAGTTCATCAGAAATTTTCTGGCCTCTTTCTTTGATATCGACAAGCACATGGCGCGCTTCAAGCTGCTTTTTGTAGGAGGCTGCAGATTCGATCACGATAGGGCCGGGGTCAAGCTGCCGATGGCCACTTGAGATATTGCCGGATTGAATAGGTCCCACGCTAAATGGTACCACGCTTGTATCAAAGAGCGCTACGATCCAGCGGATAGGGCGCGCGTAGCTGATGTCAAGATCTGCCCAGCGCATTTTCTTTGGAAAATCGATTTTCAAAATAAGGTCAGAGAGCTTCTCTTTCAAGAGATCAAAAGTCTGTACGGCCGGCTCTTTATAGTTTGCAAAAAGATAACTTGTGCCTTTTATGTCGCGAAACATGACATCAGTAAATGCACCGCTTTCAATTTGCGAAAGAGTGAGTGGTGCGCGAGAAATTGCGCGGAAAAAACCCTCTCCGGCTGGCTTTAAAGAGCCATCAGGGTGGAAAGCATGCTCTTTAGAAGGACCCTTTTTTTCAACAGACAGTTCTGGCTTTTCAGCATGCATGCCTTGAACCGCAACAGCAAGCCGTCGTGGTGTGCCCATTACTGAAAGGGATTGATACTTGATGCCTTCATCCTGTAAGAGCTTAGTCATTTCGCGCTTCAAGCTTTCGCAGCCTATCGGAACAAATAATGCTGGTAGCTCTTCAGAGCCTATCTCTAATAGAAAATCGCCGCTTGTAATTGCTGGCGCCTTTGTAGAAGCATCATTTGCAATTTCTTGCACATGTTTCTGAGTCGCTAATTTTGCAAGGAGTGGATAGCCCTGTGCTTTTCGTGATTCAAGATAGCCTTCGGCTACAAGACGGGCAATATCGCGGATATTGGCGATATAGCTTGCACGTTCAGATACTGAGATCACGCCGCGTGCATCCAGCATGTTGAAGGCGTGCGAGGCTTTGATCACAAAATCATAAGCTGGGATTGGTAGTTTTAAAGCGATCAGTCGTTTAGCTTCTCGCTCATAGTCTTCAAAGTGCTTCAGCCACATAGTAGCATCTAGCTGTTCAAAGTTATAGTGACTCCACTCAACTTCATTTCTCATGAACAGATCGCCATAGGTCAGCTTGTCGTTCCATTGAATATCGAAAATGGAATCTACATTCTGCAAATACATGGTCAGTCGTTCGATGCCATAAGTGATCTCGCCGCAGATCGGTTTTAAGGGGATACCTGCTACAGCTTGGAAGTAGGTAAACTGTGAGCATTCTTGGCCATCGACCCACACTTCCCAGCCTAGTCCCCAGGCGCCTAGCGTTGGCGATTCCCAGTCATCATGGACAAAGCGGATGTCGTGGCGGTCAAGCGGCAGGCCGATAGCAGTGAGTGACTGTAAGTAAAGGTCTTGAATATTGTAAGGGGAGGGTTTTAAGATAACCTGATACTGAAAATAGTGCTGTAGGCGATTGGGATTTGTACCATAGCGGCCATCTTTAGGTCTTCTGCATGGTTCAATGTAGGCTGTAGAAAAAGGTTCTGGACCAAGGCAGCGTAAAAATGTGGAGGGGTTAAATGTACCGGCACCTTTTTCAACGTCGTAAGGCTGCATGATGATGCAACCCTGTTTTGCCCAAAATTCATGTAATTTTGCGACAATTTCTTGAAATGTATACATTTTTTGCTCAGCTCTGTTGTACAATGCCGAGGTAGCATAACAATTTTTAAGCTTTTTAAGCCAGAGAAACCGACATGGTAGTCGAGCGTGCACTTTCATTTTGCAGTACCCACCAAATCAGCATTATTGTGCCAATGCATAACAGCTCTCAACATATCGCTACCACTGTAGAAAGTATTTTAAGTCAGCAAAATTGCCGTTTTCAAGTCATCTTTATCGATGCCGGATCACAAGATCGCACGCAAGAAATAGTGCGCTCGTACGAGCTAGATGGGGAGCATTTGAGATTGGAACACATGCCGCAGGCCACGCTTTTCGAGATGATTAATTATGCCATTCAAAAGGCTGATGGTGAGTACATTCAAATCCTGTTCCCCGGCGACAGCTACCTGTACCCGGATGCCTTAGCAATTGCCATGGCTGAGATTACGAATGGCTATTTCCCTGATCTTTTTTATAGTGCCTGTTTTATCAATGATGACTGGTTGGAGCAAAACTTACTTTTTTGTCCGCTTGACACAGAACTTTTACATCTAGCTATTGAACCTACGGCCCTTCAGGCCTGCTGGATGAAAAAGGCGCTCTTTAAAAAAATTGGAAAATTTAATGAGAAACTTGTGCGTTCAAATGCGCTTGATTTTTTCATTCGCATCTCTCAAAACCACAAAGTTACTGTGCATTCAGATATGCGAGTATATACCAACATTCAGTCTGAGCCGCTCTCAACTCCATCACTGCTACGTTCCTTTCGTGAAAATTTCCAAATTATCCGCACTCATTTTGGGCTTGGCTTTGCCTTTTTTTGGCTGTTCAAACAAAAAGAGGCCAAGCTTTTCTTTTTACACTCGCTAAAAAAGCTTTCACGTGCTTTTCAAAGTAAATAATTTCTGATTACTGCATCAAAATTTTTTCCCTAGTGTTACGCATTGCGCATCGCGCCAGCAATTTTACGAGCCATTTTTGTAAAGATGAAGAAATGGAAGGGCTGCATGGCGTACCAATAGATCCTTCCTATTACACCATGGGGTCTGAAAGTCGCAGTTTGTGTGAGCATTTTATTTTTAATTTTGAATTCGAGCCACGCTTCACCTGGCACCTTCATTTCTGCATAAAGTACAAGGTGGCAGGCCTGTTTATCTGCCTTGACAACGCGCCAAAAGTCGATCGAGTCACCCGCTTGAATCTCATGGTCTTGCCGTCTACCACGATTCATTCCAACGCCTCCGCAGAGTTTATCGACAAGGCCACGTAACTCCCATGCCCACTCAAGTGCATACCAACCCTTGCGCCCGCCAATCGACCAGATATTCTCTAATGCTTCTTCTGGGTTGACTTCAAGAGGTACAGTCTGCTTGTTTTGTAATACGCCCTGTTGCGGCACTTGATTGTACTTAGCAACATCAGAGTCTGCACTTTGAACTTCCCAAGAATCCATCCATGTTGAAATGACCTTCCCTTCATTTATCTCATCAATTGCTAGCCTGACAGCATCGCGAAAGCCAAGGCAGGAATGAGGCAGTACTTTCTGGATGTCTTTATCT
>JAHFTM010000080.1 GCA_023269335.1 Chlamydiia bacterium | reverse complement strand
ATCACAAAACAAGATATTGAGATTCTTTCTACTTATTTTACTGAGCTAGCAAGTCTTACAATATGTGCTAAAAAGCTTACTGATGCTGATTGTGCCTCTATAGCTGAGTTCAGAGCTCTTGCTCACCTGAAAATAGTTCAGGGCGATAAACTGACCGCATTAGTTTTTGAAAGACTGCAGCTCCCACGTCTTCAAAGTTTAGAGATAGATGCTTCTGAAGGTGCTTTAATTTCTGAGGAGTATGCAACAGAGGCAGCTAAGCACGCAATGGAGGCACTGCTTTATAGTCATGAAAATCTCAGAAGCATAAGAGTTGGAAAACAAACCCAAGCTATTCAAAGAGTTGATGACGATGCCTTTCAAGTAGCTATGCAAAGAGAAAGTAATCGCTGTGATATTGACTTTGAGTTTGCAGCGCAGCAGCTGTCAAATCAGGCACTAAACTTTATAAGTATAAATTTGAAAAAGCTAGAACAAGTTGCCTTTGTGGGTTGCCGAAATTTTACAGATGCTGGACTTGCCAAACTTACCGCGCTGCCTAAACTTACTGCAGTCGAACTGTATGGAGCAGAGCAAATTTCAGAGGCTGCGATAGCAGCTTTTAAAGCCCATTTTATAGATGCAAGTACGAATCAATCACGCTTAAAAAAATGCATTGTGACAAAGGCGTTATTCCCTGAGATAGATTAGATTGATTTTTACTGTAGCCTTTTATACAATGGCCACTTTTTGTAGGCATTTATGAATATCCCTATTCCAACCGGAACATTTGATATCCTTCCGTTTGACTCAAAAGAAGAGTGGCGCTCGGCCCATCTTTGGGCCTATGTTGAAAAAATTGCACGCAAACTTGCTCAAGCGTATGGTTACGAAGAGATCCGCACACCACTTTTTGAACGCACGGAGCTTTTTCAAAGAAGCGTTGGCGATACATCTGATATAGTCTCAAAAGAGATGTATATTTTTGAAGATAAAGGCGGTAGGCTTTTGTCTTTGAGGCCTGAGGGAACAGCTTCAGTCATCCGCTCCTTTGTTGAAAAAAAACTGCATACTGTACAAGCGATGCATCGCCTTTTTTACATCGGGCCAATGTTTCGCTATGAAAGGCCACAATCAGGCAGATTTCGTCAGCACCATCAATTTGGGGTAGAGATGATTGGTTCCAAAGAACCTATTAGCGACGCCGAAGTGATTGGAATGCTCTATGCCTTATATGAAAATCTAGGCTTACAAAACCTTACTGTGAACATCAACTCTCTTGGTGACAAAGAGACTCGAGCTATTTTCCGTGAGGCTCTTCGCGACTACTTACGACCTCATCTGGCGCAACTTTCTGAAGAGAGCCAGGCGCGCTTTGAGCTGAACCCTTTGCGTATCTTCGACTCAAAAAATGAGCAGGATAAGGAAATTGTAAAAAATGCACCAACTATTGTGCAGCACTTGAATGCAGAGTGCGCCGACCATTTTCAGTCGGTCTGTGCCTTACTTGGTCAGTTAAAAATACCTTACGTAGTCAACGCAAGCCTTGTACGTGGTCTTGACTACTACACCAAAACAGTCTTTGAAATTACGGCAGGGGAGCTTGGTGCGCAAAATACAATCGGTGCCGGTGGCCGTTATGATGGATTACTGAAACAGCTCGGCGGCCCAGATTTGCCCTCAATAGGCTTTGCAACAGGAATTGAGCGTATCATACAGACCATGCTGAAGCAGCAAGTACCAATGCCTGTCCGCAAAAGACCAGATGTCTACTTCATTGCGCTTGGAGAAGAGGCACAAAACTGGTGCTTTATTTGCGCACAAAAGCTAAGAAAAAATGGTGTTGTATGCCTACAGGATATGAGTGGCAAGAAGTTAAAGCAGGCCATGCAGCTTGCCAATGACGCACGGGCTGAATACACAATCGTTTTAGGTGATAGAGAGATTCAAGAGGGGATATGCGAGCTGAAGGAAATGGATAGCGGCAAAACCACAAAGATTGCGCTTGCAGAAGTGCCACTTTTTTTTCAAACAAGGAATAAGGTATAAGGGATAGGCTTATGGGGTCATTTTGTCGAACGCATACATGCGGTGATCTACGCAAAGAGGATGCAGGGCAAGAGGTCACGCTTTGCGGCTGGGCGCATCGTGTGCGTAATTTAGGCAGCCTCATTTTCATTGACCTGAGAGATCGTTTTGGTATTACTCAAATTATTCTTGATCCGGTAAGTACGCCTGAAGCCTATGCTGTAGGACAAAAACTGCGTTTTGAGTATGTCCTTTGCGTTACAGGAAAGGTAAATCTTCGAAAAGATCCTAATGCACATATAGTAACAGGACAGATTGAGGTTTTTGCAAGCCAGATACAGGTGCTCTCTGAATCTGATGTACTGCCTTTTTCCGTTGCTGATACGCAAATGGATGTAAATGATGAACTGCGTCTTGAATATCGCTACCTTGACATGCGCCGAGGCACAATTGTGAATAACTTGGTCATGCGTCACAAGGCTATGATGGCAACGCGTAAATTCATGGATAGCCAGGCATTCATAGAAGTGACAACGCCTATTTTAGGCAAGTCGACACCGGAAGGCGCGCGTGACTACCTCGTTCCTTCGCGCATTTATCCCGGTGCATTTTATGCACTTCCTCAGTCACCGCAGATATTCAAACAGATCCTCATGATTGGAGGGCTAGATCGCTATTTTCAAATTGCAAACTGTTTCCGCGATGAAGATTTACGCCATGACAGACAGCCAGAATTTTCTCAAATTGACGTTGAGATGAGCTTTGCTCGTCAAGAAGACCTTTTCCCGATTATCGAAAAGCTTGTTCAGGCTATATTTAAAGAGTGCAAGGGAGTGGATTTGAAAGCGCCATTTCGCAAAATGACATATGCTGACTGTATGAAACTGTATGGCTGTGATAAGCCGGATCTGCGCTTTGGCATGCAGCTTGTCGTGCTTGATGATTTGGCAAAAAAGACATCCTTATCTATTTTCCAAGATATTGTAAATGGTGGCGGTACTGTAAAAGGTTTAACAGTAAAAGGTGGCGCAGATATTTCTAGAAAGGATATTGCTGAGCTGGAAGGGTTTATCCAAACTCTAGGTGGTAAGGGTCTCGCTTGGTTGAAACTGCAAGAGAGCGGCTTTACTTCTAGTATTGCTAAATTTCTATCAGAAGATGTACAAAGCGAATTCGTTGATAGGCTACAAATGCAGATGAACGATGCAGCATTTGTCGTGGCAGGCCCTGAAAAGAAAGTGAATCAATTGTTAGACCATTTGAGAAGAAAACTTGCGCGCGCAAGGAATCTCATACCAAAAGACTCTTATGAGCTTCTTTGGGTGACAGATTTTCCTCTCTTTACATATAACGAAGAAGAAAAGCGCATGGAGAGCGAGCACCATCCATTTACATCGCCAAACTTTGACGACATGCAATTCATTGATAAAGAGCCGCTAAAAATGCGCTCGTCAAGTTATGACTTAGTATTGAATGGCTATGAGATTGCCTCAGGCTCACAACGTATCCATGATACTGTTTTACAGGAGAAGATTTTTACTACACTAGGCCTTACGCCCGATGAGAGAGCCTCTAAATTTGGCTTTTTCCTTGAGGCCTTAAAATATGGTACTCCGCCGCATATTGGTATAGCTTTGGGATTCGATAGAATGATGATGATCATGGCTAACACTGATAGTATTCGGGATGTGATTGCATTTCCCAAGACGCAAAAAGCGCAAGATCTGATGACAAAAGCTCCATCTCTTGTAAATGAGATGCAGCTTAAAGAGTTGAAAATTTCCGTAAAGTAAGGAGAGGAGAAACTATGCTCGCAAAAATGAAGATGAATGTGAAACTGTGGACGCTTGTGCTTCCCTGTGTCTTTATCTTATCACAGCCTGCCTATGCAGATGACAAGAAGCCTCAGGATGCTCCTCAAGAAGCGACGAAGGCAAAGCCTACAAAAGAAGAAATGTTTTCTCAAGACAACATCAATAAGCTTTCTGAAACTTATGGTCATCTTATTCAAAAGGGCCTTGATAATCCAGTTTTGAAGCTTGATTTTGATTCTGTTATTAAAGGGATGCAAAGTGGACGTCAAGGTAAGCCATCTCCTATGACAGAGCAAGAGTATGAAGAGACGATCAACTTACTTCAAGAATATGCTTATCAAGATCTTGCAAGCCGTAATTTGCAAGAAGCGGTAAAGTTCCTCACAGAGAACAAGAAGAAAGAGGGTATCAAAGAAGTTGAAGGTGGTAAGCTTCAGTATTTCGTAGTTCAAGAAGGAAAAGGAGAAGTTGTCACTGAAGAGATGCGTCCTTCGATTAAATATAGTGGTCAATACCTTGATGGGACAGTATTTGGTTCTTCAGATAGTTCAAGTGGTCCTATTTCTATTTCTTTAAAGCAGACGATCCCAGGTTTCCGTAAAGGAATTTTGGGAATGAAGGTTGGTGAGAAAAGACGTATTTTCATCCACCCAGAGCTTGGCTATGGAACATCTGGACAGCTTTTGCCTAATGCACTCTTAATTTTTGATATTGAAGTGATGGACGTGAAGCCTGAGCCAAAAGAAGACGTATCTAAGCAAGATGCTGATGACGCAGCAGATGATAGTGATGTCGATGATAGATTCTCAGATGATGGCCAAGATGATGATATGGATGATCTGGATATTGCGGCAGAAAATCTGTATCCAGATGAGCTTGATGAACAAATTGAAAGAAATGATCTTGAAACACCTGAAAAGGATATTCAACAAAATGACTTTGAAGTTCAGCCAGGACAAGACAGTTCTGAGTTACGAAGACAGAAGCGTACAAGAGAACAGGTGCAAGCGCAAACTGAAAGAGAAAAAGCGTTGAAGCAAAAAGAAGCAGAAGAGAAGAAGCAAAAAGCGCAGCAAGCAAATAGTCCCTCAGCTAAGAAGCTGCCGGCTAAAGAAGAAGCTAAGCCAGTTGCTAAGAAATAAACGTTTTATTGAAATTTGGAGTGCGGTGGCTTGACACCGCTTTCATAGGCCTCAGCTTGCTGAGGCCTTTAGGGAAACGCATTCAAAAACACTTCGCGTTTGAACTACATTGCCTGCATGATGATTTTCTTCAATGTCTCTTGATCTTTCAGTCCGACGACACGGTTGACCTCTTTCCCTTTTTTGAAAAGAATAAGCGTAGGCACTGAAGTGATTTGATAGGTCGTTGTCGTTTTAGGTGATTGGTCTACATCGATCTGACCAAAAGTTACTTTTCCAGTTAACTCTTCTGCCAAAGCATCAAGAATAGGAGCAAGCATACGGCACGGACCACACCATTCCGCAAAAAAATCAATCAGCACAACTTCATTCGAAATTGTCTGTGAAAAGTTCTCATCATCAATTTTTTTAATGAGCTCTTTTGTCATAAGTATCCCATCCCAAAAGTTAGTGTTAAGCAAACAATAGTAAGCTTGACAGATGCGCTCTTTTTTCGCCATTGAAAACAGAAAGAAAACAGCTAAGAAACAGACTTGCAACATTTGATCATACAACGTATATAAATTTTTTTTGCTCATTTTACAAAAGTTACTATCGATGTGGATTGTCGTACTCGCTCTTAGGCGCCCTTATACTTTTGTTGTTATTGCAGCTTTAATGCTTACACTGGGTGGCTACTTTGTCATTCGCACTCCAAAAGATATTTTCCCTTTTATCAATATTCCTGTTGTGAGCATTATCTGGAGCTATAGTGGTATGCCAGCAGAAGAGTTTTCCCAACGCATTACAACCTATAGCGAATATACGCTTTCCAATAATGTCAATGATATCGAACGTATTGAATCTCAAACACTTGATGGTGTAGGTCTCATTCGTCTTTTCTTTCATCCCGGAGCTGAAATTGCATCGGCAGTGGCACAATCATCTTCCAGCTCGCAGTCAATTTTACGTTGGATGCCTCCAGGTATGCAGCCACCGCTTGTTTTACGCTACAATGCAAATACTGTGCCTTTAGTGCAGCTCGTGCTTTCAAGTGAGACTCTGACTGAACAGGAGCTCTATGACTATGGCATCTACCGCATCAGGCAATTCATTTCCACAATTCAAGGAACCACACTGACAGCCCCTTATGGTGGAAAAGTACGCCAGGTGATGGTTGATTTGGATCCAGAGCTACTTCAGGCCAAGGGACTCTCTGCCCAAGATATTAACCTGACGATGCTTGCTCAAAATATTACAACGCCAACAGGTGATGCAAAAATCGGCACCCTCGACTATCGCGTGAATATGAATAATGTTCCTGATTTCATTGAGGCAATGAATGATTTTCCTGTGAAAGTTGTTGATGGGTCAATGCTGTTTATTCGTGATATAGGACATGCCCACGATGGCTATGCACCACAGACAAATATTGTCAGAGACAAGGGAGGCCATGCAGTTCTTTTATCCGTTTTAAAAAATGGCGCAGAATCTACCTTACAAATTATCAACAGCGTTAAAGAGATACTTGTGGGAGTTCAAAAAGCCGCGCCTGTTGGGATGAATATCAACCTGCTTTTCGATCAGTCAATCTTTGTAAGGGCTGCTATCTTCGGAGTTATTGAAGAGGGGCTGCTTGCTGCGCTGTTGACTGGTGCGATGATCTTGATGTTTTTAGGTAGCATTAGAAGTACCCTCACAGTTTGGGTCTCTATTCCACTTTCTATTATGACTTCGATTATTTTTCTTAGCCTCATCGGCCAAACTTTGAATCTCATGACGCTGGGTGGCTTGGCACTTGCCATCGGTATTCTGGTTGATGATGCAACTGTGGCAGTGGAAAACATTCATCGTAATATTGGTCTAGGCAAGCCCTTGAAGCAGGCGGTGCTTGATGGCTCTTATCAAGTCACAATTCCAGCCTTTGTTTCAACTCTTGCTATTTGTATTGTATTCTTGCCGGTAACGCTTTTAATTGGCCCTTCCAAATTTTTATTTGTTCCCTTTGCTGAGGCGGTCGTCTTTGCGGTGATGGCCTCTTGGTTTCTTTCAAGAACGCTTGTTCCTGTCATGATTAATTTCTTGGTTTCTAAAGAAATGCAGATAGCTGAAAAAAAAGAGACAAAATTTGAACGCTATCACAAGCGCTTTGAAGAAATTTTTCATCGCTTTCGCTCGTTCTATGGTCATCTTTTGTACTGGGCGCTTGACAATCGCAAAGCGACGATCAGTTGCTTTCTTTTGGTGTTTGCAAGTGCACTGCTTCTTGTTCCTGCCGTCGGAGAAGACTTTTTTCCAACAATTGATGCTGGGCAATTTCGTCTGCATGTGCGTGCTCCAACAGGAACGCGCGTTGAGGTAACGGAGGAGTATTTTGGAAAAGTAGAGCAAGAAATTAAAAAAGTTATCCCGGAAAACGAGATCGCTCAGATGATCGATAACATTGGTATTCCTTCCGTTACGTATAACCTAGCTTTTGGAGATAATGCGACAATCGGTGTCTATGATGGGGAAATTTTAGTCTCTCTAGCTAAAAATAAAACGCAGAGTACGCCTTATTATATGGCCAAGTTGCGAGAAAGGCTTCCGCAGCTATTTCCAGACCTTATTTTCTATTTTCAACCAGCCGATATGGTGAACCAGATTTTAAATTTTGGCTTGCCAGCACCGATTGATGTACGAGTCATTGGTTATAACATAAAAGAAAATTTACCAGTGGCGCAAGAGCTTTGTGAACGCATAGCAGCAGTT